>NZ_JBSFEO010000103.1:0-13892 GCF_053594475.1 Embleya sp. NPDC001921 | reverse complement strand
CGGCATCGCCCGCCTGCACAACCTCACCCTCGCCGGATAACCCGGCCCCGAACCGCGGCCGACACACCCAAGATCACTTACGGGACAAGCCTTAGACGGTCCGAGCCCGGCACCGATGGCGATGACGCTGAGCGTGACCATGAGCGCTCGGGTCAAATTTCTCTTCATGTCTCCCCCACATTCCGCATGCTGAGGCGGGCGTTCGTGCGCTCCGCGCCATTGGTGGGCGCGGGAGTGCGCATCGCGCTCACCATTTCGCGTGTTGGACCGAGCCGATAGGAGAAGTGCGCCAAGGAACGTTCGACGATGGACGGCCGCATTCCAAAGCCTCCCTCGCCTGCGGATCCGGCGGAGCCCTGTGGACGTCGGACGCAAGGCCCCCGTGCACCGTTGAGCTGTCCGGCCGATGTCACCCGATGATCGTGATGGGGTCGTCGGGTGGCCGCTCGTTCAATAGAGGGCACAGTCTTGGTTCGCACGCGGATCGTACGGTGATGTGGAGGACGTGAGGCGGCTGCCCGGGTTCGGCCCGGCCGGCATCGCGAGCAACTTCGGTCGGTGGGCATCCGGACCGACGCGTGGGATCGCGGCGAGTGCCTGGGCTACACACGGGTGATCGGTCACGAAACGGGACACACCGGTCAGACGCAGGACGCGGCGGATGCGGTCGGGCACGGCGGCCAGGGCGAGGGTGCCATGGCGGGCGCGGGTATGCCGGAAGAGGGCGACCACCACGCTCACGCCGGTGGAGTCGCAGAACTCGACGTCGGCCAGGTTCAACACCAGATGGCGATGCCCCTGGCCGATCAGCGCGAGCGCCCGCGTCCGCAACACGTACGCGGTCTCGACGTCGAGTTCGCCGCGGACGTCCACGAGAGCGACATCCGCCCGCACGGTCCGGGTCGTCAGGACGAACGTCGGCGTGGCGTCGGAGTCGACGCCGCAGAGGGAGACGACGGGGTCGCTCACCGAAGGACTGCCCACCAACCCACCTCCCGGACTCGGCACCGATGCGACGAAACAGACCCGCCGACACGCGGACCACCATCCAAGGCGGCTCGGCTCCATCGGTCTTGGAAAGACGCGACGGATCCTTTCGCCCAGGAAATCCGACAACCGGGCTCCCCAAGTCCCGGGTGGAGTCGACGGACGAATCGCGCGAAGGTCGGTGGGGCGTGGTGTGGGATCTCGATGTTAGCTTCGCCGCGTGAACTCGAACGGTTTCGTATCCACCGGTTCCACGTACGCGCAACCGGGTGACCCACAACCAACCGTGGACGAGCTGTTGGCCGATCCACACTTCCTCGTACATGCGGATCCCAGCGAGGTGATCGCGTTGTCGCGGCGGGCCGTGGGGGAGGCCGCACGATTGTCCGCAGCCGTCTATCGCACGTCGTTCCCACGGCATCGCGCGGCCGCGCCGTCCGTACGTCGTGACGTCCTCGCTGTGGACGCCGCACGTTGGGGCGCCGGCATGTTGAGCGATCGGCTCGCTGAAGTCCCCGACGAGAACGGGGAACCGGCGCCGTTCGCGCCCACCTGGGCCACCGGCGCCCGCCTGGACGGCGCGGCTTTGTGGATCGCCAGGGCGGGCCATCACGAGCGAGGAACGGAACAGTCGTTCCAGGCGCTGGCGGCTGGTGTGGTGGAGGGGCGCGCGGTGGTGACCGCTGCCTCGCACGGCGAGACGGGGTGGACCTGGGACGCGCTGACCGGAGAACTGATAGCGCGCCCGCACTTCCCAGGGGTCTATGTCGAGGCCTTGGAATACCTGGAGGTGGACGGCAAACCGTCCTTGGTGGTCGGCGGCTACAGGCGTGGCGTGCGCCGCTCTCGGTCGACCATCCAGCACATGGACCCGATCTCCGGGCTGCCGGTCGGTGCACCGGCACGTGGCCACGCATCCCGGATCAAGGCACTGGCGACAACGGTCTTGAACGGTCGTGCGATCGCGATCGCCGGGAGCGAGGACGGCACTGCCCAAGCCTGGGATTCGCTTGCACAATGCCCCTTCGGTCCGCGGTTCCACAGGCACACCGGCAGCGTTGTCAGTGCGGCGACGGCAACGCTGAACGGCAGCACCGTGGCGGTCACAGGGGATTGTCATGGTGTTGTCCGTGTGTGGGATCCCGAAGAGGGTCGGGAGGTGTGTGAATCGTTGCGGGCCTCGAATCGACCGCTCGATTCCCTGGCTGTGTTCGTGCTCGACGGCCGCCCTGTGGTGATCACCGGCAGTTCGATCAGCTCCGTCAACCTCTACGACTTGGAAACCGGTGAGTTGATCCGGGAACTGCTCCCGGCAGGCCTCCTCGCGGGCCGCTCCCTGGCCCTTGCCGAGTTGGCCGGACGTCCCATCGTCGTTGCCGGGTCGTACGGCGGGCGCGTCCGAGTCCTGGACCCGACCACCGGGGACGCGTTGTGCGATCCGCTCCTGACCCACCACCTTTCCTTCGTGGCATCGGTGGCGGCAATCGATGTCGATGGTGTTCCGATCGTGATTGCCGCCGCCGGCTACGACTCGTCCGGGGTGCATGCGTGGGATCTGACTGCCGCGTGCGATGGCAGGGAAGCCAAACGGCCTCGGCCATTCCTCGGCCGGCCCACTGCCGTGAGCGTCGACGAGTCGCACGGCGGAAGCATCTTCGTCGCCGGGCATGTTGGCGGGATCAAAGCGTTCGGCCCAGAGCCCGGCATCAGGAGCTACGTGTCCGTCGTCGATCTCGCCGACGGCACCCGACTGCGGACGCCCATCGAGATCAAGAACACGGGAGGCGGGCCAGTCGTGGTGACCCGCATCGTCGGGGAACCGCTCGCGGTCACCGTGACCGACGACTACCGAACTCCGAGTTTGGTGCGCCTTTCCGACGGCGCACCGATGCCGACCTCCTTCACTCCCACCTCCCCCGCCAGGCGTCATAGGGGCCCGATTTCCGCCATAGCCACCGGCTACCTGCATGATCGGCCCATTGCGCTCACCGGTGGCCACCGCAACGAGGCCCGCGTCTGGTACCTGGACGACGGCGCGATGTGTGGTGCGACCATGGGACGGGGCAGCGCTGGTCGTGCCGCTGTCGAGGTCGCGGTGATCGCTACCCTCCGAGCGCGCGCGGTGGCCGTCACCGCCGGCCCACACCTCGAGGGCGGCGTCCATGTGTGGTGGGTGTCCAGTGGCCGTCAGGTGTGCCGACCGGAGATCGGCTCCGGTCGTGTCCACGCCATCGCGCTCGCTGATCTCGACGACACCCCGATCGCGGTGACCGCGGGTGACGACCGCCTGGTCCATGTCTGGTCCCTGGCCACCGGCAAACCGGTGCGAGCGGCTCTGAGCGGCCACACGGCGCCCATCCGCGCCGCTGCGACCATGCTCGGCGGAGAACGTACGATCGTCGCCACGGGTGGGGAGGACCGGACGGTGCGTCTGTGGGACCTCGACCACGAACGCCAACTCTGCCGCTTCGACCTGCCCGATGAGGTCACGATCCTCGCATCGACCTCCGACGGTCGCCTCGTCGTCGCATTCGGCCAGGACGTGGCCGTGTTCACACCGCAGCTCGACGGCAAGCCCTGATCCACGCGGCCGCAGCACGGAAGCGGGCGACCGGATCCGTCCCGCACCCCGGCGCGGAATCTCGAGTGGATCCGGTCGGCCTCGCGACGGCGTGTCTGGTGGCGACCGACCGGTCCATACGATCGACCCCTGTCTTTGTTCGCTCGAACTCGGTTGCCAGGTCCGCCACCGTCCACGAGTGGGCGGGTGCGTCGTGCATCAGCCGCAGCGCGCCGCCCACCACCGGATCCTCCAGCGCGCGGCACCACGCGGGGGCGCCCGCGTCCGGGGCGTCGAACCAGCCGCGCAGTGCCCGGACCAGCATCAGGTCGAGCATGCGATCCAAGGGAGCAGACGTCAACGTCGGATCCGACCCACCTGCGGCGAGTCCGTCTCCGGGGCGGCGTTTCTCGCGACGGCACGTCGCAGTCGTCGGCGGGACTCGCCGATTCACCGACCCACCCGCTCGCACGTCATTCCTCGCCGCGGCGCCGACGCACGTGGGTCGGTATCGCGGCGCGGGTTCAGTGCGGGCGACTCGCAGTGCAGGTGGCCGACGGGTTGACCCGCCGGGATGACCCTTGCGGGCCTTCTCGCTTCGTCACGGGTGCGTTCGAGGCACGAGTGCCTGTGGACGCGCCCGTTCCACGAGCGTTTCGCGTCTCCCCCTCGTCGGAGGCGACATGTTGGTGCGCGTGGCCCGCGATGCGCTCGATGTTGCGGGCACTGTTGACGGCCCGTCCCACCCGAAGATCGCATCGGTGGCAGGTGAATCGGTCGGCTCCGGGGCTCAGGGGTGGGTTTTCCCATCCGCACGAGGAGCAGGTTCGGTTGGTGGGCGTGGCGCGGTCGAGGACGACCGTCGTCGACCCGTACCAGGTTGCCTTGTAGGTGAGTTGTCGGCGCAGATCGCCAAGGGCCGCGTCGAGCATGAGGCGGTTGAAGCGGGTTCTGCTGCCCGGGTTCCTACCGGGGCGATCACGGGTGTCACCGGCGGAGGAGGTGAGCGCGAGAATGTCGAGGTTCTCCACGCCGACGACCGCGAACGTCGTCGTCAAACTTTTGCTGAGCCGGTGATGGTGGCCGGCACGTTGTTCGGCGATACGCGCGTGGATGACCGCGACGCGTCTCGCGGCCTTGGCGCGTCGCTTGGACCTCTTCTCGGTACGGGCATGCCGTCGTTGGGCCTTGGCCAGCCGAACGAGGTTGTGCTCGAGATAGCGAGGATGCGGAATCCGGTCGCTGTCGGGGTCGTCGGGCTCCAGGCGGCGAGAGAGCGTGGCCAGTACGCGCACGCCCAGATCGACGCCGACGGTGCCCGCCGCACGCTGGGCGCGAGTGGGGACCTCTGGTATGTCCTGGGCCACTTCGGCGAGGATCGACGCGTACCAGCGGGTTCCGCTCCGCGTAACCGTCACACACTTGAGGACGGCCCGTCCCCGATCGAGCAGACGGGAGAGCCGTTTGTTGGACTCGTGCAGGCGCACGGAACCGATCTTGGGGAGCACGACGCGGCGATACCCGTCGGTGCGGAGCGCGGACCCGTAGAGGCGGAAGGCGTCGCGTGCGCGTCCCTTCTTCTTGAACCGAGGCGCGCCCAAGGGTCGTCCCGCGCGCGTGCCGTTGATCGACCGAGCCCAGTTCTGCCACGCGGTGTCACAGTCGTCGAACGCGGACTGCAAGGCGTAGGTGGAGACTTCGTGCCACCACGGACACGGCCGATGCGGACCGAACGCGTCCTGCGTGAGCGTGTCTCGGCGCGAATCGCCCTTGATGGCGTTGAGGTGCTTCCGGATGGCGGCCTTGGTCGGGACAGGCGTCCTCGCCGCCTTGTTCGCGGACTCCAGGGTGTGCCCGTTCGCGACGAGATCCGCGATTTCCTCACGCCGGATCCGGTAGGCCGCGAGCTTCATGCCGTGCGCCCAGTTGAAGGCCCACCGCGCCGCACCCGCGTTTCGGCCGAACTCCTCGATCTGCGCCGGCGTGGGATCCAGGGCGAACCGATAGGCCCGCAGGACCGTGGCAAGCATGGTCACGGTCTCCCAACGCTGTCGATGTGATCGAACTCGACTGCCGAGTCCGGTGATCGGTCGTGTGGCGCGGGTCTCTCGCGGTTGGCGCCTGTGTCAACACTGGTCGGTGTCGCCGCGCGGGAAAAGGAATTTCGCGACTGCCGACCCGTCGATACCGCCGACGCGGATCCTTCGCCTCCGAGGGAAACGAACAGGTGGCGGGTCTCCGACCCACCCTGTCTCCCTCTCGCACGGTCGCGAACGCGCCGGTCGAGTGGGGAAGTCGGGTGACCGGTGGATTACTTCACCGGGGTGACCCAGTACGGGCCTTCTCGCATCGATGCGGTCACGTTCGACGTCACTGCGGTGTCGTCGGCTGTGTCCGCTCCACGAGCGTTTCGCGTCTCCTCTGTGTCAGGGGCGACGAGTGTCAGTTCATGGGCCATTCGTTGGATGTTGCGTGCCGAGTTGACGGACCGGGTGGTCTTCAGGCCGCACTTTCCACAGGTGAACCGGTCAGCCGACGGGCGGCGGGGTGGGTTTTCCCATCCGCACGACGAGCAGAGGCGGTTGGTGGATGTGCCCGGATCGAGGAAGATCGTTCTGGCGCCGTACCAGGGCGACTTGTAGCCGAGTTGGCGTCGAGTCTCGCCCAGGGCCGCGTCCAGCAGGTGCCGATTGAAGCGCGCCTTGACGCCGACGTTCGTACCGGGCCGCTCGATGGTTCCGTGCGCCGATCGGGTCAGTCCGACGAGATCGAATCGCTCGACGCCGATCGTCGTGAAACCGGTGACGATGCGTTTGGTGATCTGGTGGAGATGCCCGGCGCGGCGTTCGGCGATCCGGGCGTGCACGGCGGCGAACCGGCTTGCGGCCTTGCGACGCCGGCCGGAGCCCGCGCGGGTGCGGGTGAGTTTCTGTTGCGCCTTGCGCAGACGACGGGTGTCGCGAACGAGCCACCGCGGATTGGCGATTCGGTCGCTGCTCGGCACGCTCGGGTCCAGTGGTCGGGAAAGCGTGACGAGGGTGCTCACCCCCAGGTCGACGCCGACGGTGCCGGCGTCGCGCTGCGCGCGTGTGGGCCCGGACGGCGTGGTCATGGTGACCTCGGCCAGGACGCAGGCGTACCAGCGCGACCCACCACGGGCGACGGTGACGTTCTTGATGGCGGCGGTACCGCGGTCGATCAGACGCACGAGCCGCTTGGCCGACTCGTGCAGGCGTACGCTCCCGAGCCGGGGGAGGCCGATTCGACGATGACCGTCGAAGCGCAGCCCGCGGCCGTACAGGCGAAACGAGTCCCGCGATCTGCCCTTGCGTTTGAAGCGGGGAAAGCCCATGGCGGCACCGGCTCGCCGACCGGAGGCGGCCTTGGCCCAGTTGTCCCATGCGGTGTCGCAGTCCGTCATCGCGGACTGGAGTGCGTGGGTCGAGACCTCGTGCCACCACGCGCACGGTCGGTGTGGACCATGCGATTCGGGTCCGGGGACGTGGTGGCGGGAGTCGCCCTTGATCGAGTTCAGGTGCTTCTGGACGGTCGCCTTGTTCGGCACTCGAATCGTCGCGTGCTTCCGAGCCGACTCCTGTGTGTGCCCGACCGCGACCAGGTCGCCGATTTCGCCCCTGCGCGCCTCGTGAGCGGCGAGCTTGTGCGCGTTGGCCCAGTTGTAGGCCCAACGCGCGGCTCCCGCGTGTCGGGCGAGGTCGAGGAGTTGGGAGGAGGTGGGATCGAGGGCGAAGCGATATGTCCGCAGGACGGTCTCGGCCACGACCCTCCCCGGGACGACGCGACGCTGCTCCGACCCGGAAGCGGTGTGCTCAGGGCCCGTGGGATATGCCTTTTGCTCCCGGGAGCGGTGCCGCCTTCGGGCCGGGAGCGCATGACTTTCGCCGGTCGGGCATGAGCGGGCCGCGTTTGCCGTAACCGGTGCGGGCTATTCCACTCAGGACGAGACGACGGATGATCGGAAATACGCGCCAGATTTCCGGTAGCGAGATTCGGTTCCCTGATTCGGACAAGCGGGTCATGTCGGATGAAGGGGAGGTGATCGGGGTCGGAATACCGCGACAAACTTTCGGGAATACGATGCTCTTTGAAGTCTTGGTAATGTGACCGTCGCCGAGTACGGTCATACGCGATTGGATGTGGCGTTGCGGCCGACGATCGGTGCGATGTCGGCCGCTCACCCGACGGTCCGTCGGATTCGATGCGGGATCGCGACGAGATTCATCGGTCCCTTAAGGAGAGTCGTCACCAGTGGCGTCCAAACGTCGACCCGGGCAACACCGCAAACCCAAGCCGCGCAGCGCGGTTCGCACCGCGGCCACCGTCGTGACGGCGGCCGCGACGATGACGGGCGTGATCGCTTTCTCGGGCGCCGCCCATGCCGATCCCGCTCCCCGGCTCCAGGAGGTCAAGGAGCAGGTCGACAAGTTGCACAGCGATGTGGTCAAAGCCACCGACATCGCCAACGGCGTCGAGGAGCAGATCGAGAAGCAGCAGATTGCGGTCAATCGGACTCAGGACCGTGTCGCCGAGGAGCAGGCCGCGCTCAACACGTTGCGCGACCAGATCGGTCTGCTCGCCGCCGACGTGTACCGCAGCGGCGGGCTTCCGCCCGAGCTCTCGCTGGCGCTCAGTGGTGACCCCGAAGGCTTCCTGCAGAAAGCGCAGATGCTCGCGCACCTCGACGGCCGGCAGGCCGCTCAGCTCCGCGAGGTCGCCACGCGGGCCCGCGTCCTTCAGCAGGACCGTACCGAGGCCTCCACGCAGCTTGCGGAACTGGAGAGGCTGCGGACCGAGCTGAACCGGAACAAGACCGAGATCCAGACGAAGCTCGCCGAGGCACAGCGTCTGCTGAACACGTTGAACGCGAAGCAGCGGCAAGAGGTTCTCACGTCCGACGAGCACGCCCAGGACGATTCCCGGACGTCGCCGCGCGGCTCGGGCGACAAGACCGAGAAACCGACCACCACGGTCCCCGTCTCCGGTCGCGCCGGCCTGGCGATCGAGTTCGCCCGGGAACAACTCGGAAAGTCGTACGTCTCCGGCGCGGAAGGCCCCGACAGCTATGACTGTTCGGGTCTGACCCAGGCCTCCTGGGCGGCGGCCGGCGTCAAGCTGAGCCGCACCACCTACACCCAGATCAAGGACGGCCCGAAGATCACCAGTATCGACCAGCTCAAGGAGGGCGATCTGATCTTCTTCTACCCGGACAACAGGCATGTGGGCCTGTATATCGGCAACGACATGATGATCCACGCTCCGCGCCCCGGGGTCAAAGTCAAGGTGGAGTCGATCCGCACGATGCCGTTCCTTGCAGGCGTTCGACCCGGCTAGCGAGGCGGCGGTATCGGTCGCATTTTTACAAGCACGCAGACCGGAGAGAGTTCGCGACGCTTTTGCCACCTCCGGTGCGCCTTTCGTCTTTCCCGAGTCCCAACCAGCTCCGTCTTCTTGTGGTGGTTCGAGGGCCATGGTGAGCTGTTTTTATGTGCCTTGGACAACCGAAGGCGCATCGGAGGAATTGACGTCTTTCTCCTATGGCGAACGCAGGTGCCGTCGCATGCTCTCAGGTGAACACCCTAAGGAGAGACGATGCGCAAATCGGCTGTAGTGAGAAGTGTTGTCCTTGCGATGGCCCTCGCCGGAAGCGGTGTGGCCGTAGCACCCGCCGCACAGGCCGCCCCGTCGGCAGCGAGAGCGAATCCGGGGCCGGGGCCGATCTACAAGTGCCTGGGCGCCTCCGTCGGGGACGGAGTGAAGTTCCGCTCTGGCCCCGGTACCGGTTACTCGGCCTACGGATCGTTGAATCGGGACAACACCGTCCAGGGCTACTGGGGCGCGAGCCCCGACTGGCGGATCTCGACGAACAGCTACAAGTACGTGTACAGCTTCCGTCACGGTCGTTGGGGCTGGGTGGCGAGTTGGCTGGTAAATATCTACCCGGCGACGTGCAGCCGGGCCTGAGCCGCCTGCGTGGAGAACCTCGGCAGACTTCCGTGGTCTCCGGCCATCGCCTGAGCTGCTCGGTGGACCGACTCGTGTGCGACGCGGCAACGCCGACTCATGGCGTCGCGTGCTCCCCACTGATCGTCGCGTCTCGAAGTTCGACGCGACCCGTTGCGCGGTATTGATTCGATATGAGCATCGATGAGTCCCTCGTACCTCTCGACAGGGACTTGTCGAGGCACGATCGGGATTGCCCCGGAAATGAAGAGCAGGTTCGGATGAGTGGTACGAAGTCGTCGCCGGCGTATGTCGTGGCGATCCTGGCGAACATCGTTCCGCACGCGGAGGTCGAGGAGTACCTCGATCGCGTTCAGGACACGTTGACACCCTTCTCGGGGCGATACCTCGTGCACGGCGGGGAGTTGGAAGTGGTCGAACACCCGTGGAGCGGTTCGCTCGTCGTGATCGAGTTCCCGAGCAGGGCTGATGCGACCTCGTGGTACGAGTCTCCCGCGTACCAGGACATCCTCCCGCTGCGTACCGAACACATGGACAGCGCGCTGGTGATCGTCGACGGAGTCCCTGAGGGCTACGTGTCGAACGCCGCGTCCAGTTCGGTTACCTGAGGCGACCGACCGCGCCTCCCCCGACGCGGAGAAGTCGCCCCGCCCCACCGTCCCTCGGGCCTGTCGTGCTTGTCGCACAGGCCCGAGGGACGGTGTCGTTGGCGGGTCAGAAGATTCCCGGTCCGGGGGCGAGGATGTTGTCGGGGTCGTAGCGCTGCTTGCGCCTGACGAGTTCGGGCCAGCGGGCGCCGTATTGGCGCTTCCAGTCCGCGCGATCGAAGTCGAGCGTCCCGATCGGATAGCGCGTCCCGCCCGCGGCGCGGGCCCGGTCGAAGAGTGCCCGGTTTCGGGCCGCCATGCTCGCGGCGAAACCGGCCGGCGGATCGCTGGTGGGCGAGGTGGTCAGGATGTCGAAGAGGTGCACCCAGGTGTCCGAGTTCGGCACGCTGAAGAAGGGCCGGGTGAGCTTGGCGCGTTGCTGCGGGAACATGAGCAGGAAGCCGGCCGGGCCCACGTCCGCAGGAGTGAGGGTGGGCAACACCGAGGCGACGAAGCGTTCGATGGCGTCGTCGGGGAGCCAGACGTCGAACCAGGGTTTGACCAGGCGTTCGTATCCGCTCGTCGAATCGATGAAACCGTTGATCCGCTCCAGGTACGCGGCCAGTGGCAGGTCCACGACGGACGCGTCCGTGGCCGCGACGCTCAAACCGCGCAACAGTTGAGCCGTGTCGGGCGGCGAAGCGGTGTCGTAGTAGGCGACGGCTTGGAGCAGGTAGTCCCATCCCGCTGGACCAGGTGCCCAGATGTTGTAGGCCTCGTCGAGTTCGCCGCGGCGGAGCAGTGTACGCAGGTCGCGGAAGAAGCGGGCGTTGTCGGTGTACTTGATGGTGTGCAGCCGAGCCATCGCGGGTGCGCGGACGAGGTCGACCTTCGCGCGGGTGATCACCCCGCACTGTCCGAGACCGCCCAACATCACCTCGAACAGCTCGCGGTTCTCGGTCGCGGAACAGGTGAGCAACTCGCCCGTACCCGTGACCACTTCGAGTTGACGGACGCGGTCGATCTGGGCGCCTTGCGCGAAGCGCCCGGAGACACCGCCGACCGACAACGTCCCCGCGACGGACAGATTCGTGTAGTCCGTGAGCTGCGGCGGGACCAGCCCCTGTGCCAGGGTCGCCCGCACGAGATCACTCCACAGCACACCGGCGTCGACATCGGCGGCGGTGGGTCCGATCGAGTGGATACGGTTCAGCGATCCGGTCGCGATGACGAGCCCCGGCGAAAGGCTCTGGCCGTCGGTGGTGTGGCCCGCGCCGCGTGCGGCCACCTTGATGCCGTTGCGTCGTGCGAACCGGATCATTCGTTGGATGTCAGCCGTCGATCCGGGATGCAGGACGGCCCGCGGCACCACACGGGTCAGGTTGCCGTTGTCGACGGCGACCGCCTGGCGCGAGGGCTCGTCGAGCAGCAACTCCCCGTCCAGGCCGGGAACGGAGTCGAACGAGGAAGGTGTGGTCTCGGCCGCGGCCGCCCGGGTGATCCACTGCCCGGAGACGGTATCGATGCCCACGACCATCGCCGTGGTGGCGAGTCCTCGGGCGAAGGTGCGGCGACTGATATCGGGGAAACTCCGATCGGACATGATGGTGAGGTTCTCCTCCCGCTTCGCCGAGTCGACAGGTGTTCGTCCCGACGGAACAGAACCTCGTTCGTCCGACTCCGCGCACGATTGATTGCGACCGCAATATTCCGATGCGGTAATACCGATGCTGGTACCTCGGAGTGCGGTTCGGATCGGAGAAACGCGTCGTGACAAGGGGGGAGACCCTCGACCCCGCACAGGCGGCTGCCGGTGCCTTGGTCCGAGGGGCGCGTTTCAGGTCGCTGCGGCTTCCACAGGCCAGATCCCGCGGCACGTGTGCGGACTCTCCGAGGACATCAATCGCCCCAGCCGCTCCCGGGACGGCTCGTCGGCCGGGGTGTACACCACCACCCGCGTCTCGGGGGCGATGGGGGTGAGCTGTGTCCCCGCGAGGTTGAGCAGCCCGACCTCGGCGCTGCGAATCCGCTTGATCCGTCGAGCGGGCGAAACCACTTCACGCCGGCTTCAGCGCCGCAGCCCCGGTGTGCGGCGTCGCAGGCCAGGTGGGAGCCCCACGTCCAAGGGGTCCGGCGCTCGCGTCGACTGCGCAGGAAGGCGCCCAGTTCGGCGTTTCGACTCGCGATGTTCTCGCTCACGTGGTCATGTCGGCGCGCCGTGGGAATTCCTGCCGGCCCCCGGCGCGAAAGTTCGTTGTCGCGAAAATCCTATTCGCCGTCGTCGTGGTCAGGGCAAAATCGCCCGCGTCGAAGATCGTTCGGCTGATGCTGTCTGGGACGAACTTTGCTTCTCCGCAAGGAAGTTCATGGCGATGGCAGATCGTCGCACGGTTCGTGGCCGCGCCTGTCGCGGTCGTCGCGCGAGCCGTACGCGCTCTCCCTCGAGTGATCGTTCGACGGCCGCGCCGCGTCGTCCGAAGGTCGACGTTGACCCGGAGCGGCCCCGAATCGCTTGTGTGAGCGATGTGTTCCAGGCGTGTCACACCGTCCGGGATCGAGACCGCGGACAGTTGCCCGGCTTGAATCCCGTGACCGGTGGACAACGCGTACCAGGCTCGCCGTCCGCTTCGGCAGGCGCAGGTGTACCTGTCACGAGCGTGGCCCGCAGGGACGCCCGACACGCCTGCCTCACCGGACGCCGGCGACCCGGGTCTTCGCAGACGTGACTTCGGCCGTGTGCGAGCGCGGGGTCGACGTTCGGAGACTCTCGACCGGATTCAACGCGCTGGAACGTGCTCGACCGGAGGGCATGGTCCGCACCACCTCACCGTTGCGCAGCAGTTCCCCTCCCCAAACACCGCACGACTCGTTGCGCGCCAGCGCCTCGGCCAGGCAGAACTGGTTCAAAGGGCACAGGCGGCACGTCGTCTTGGCACTCTCGACACCCGCGAACGTCTCATCGAAGAAGACTTCCGGATTGCGTGAGCGGCACGGCACGGCTCCGTTGAGCTTTCGAATCCGATCGTGCAGAGTCTCCCCCGAGGACACGCCTCGGAGGGCGCGTGTCGCGGTGGACATGGTCTCTCCCCATCTTTTCGTGATCACGGGATCCCGGTGCTCGTGGGCCGCTCTCGGCCGAGTCCGCAGATGTCCGCACCGAGCACGATCAAGACTCTCTGCTTGGTGAATCGGTGGACTTGTAGGAAGCCGCCGAATCGCCGAGGAAGGAACCGCTGTCCGCACAGGCGCGGCGTGGATCGGCCACGATGCCTTCCGGACCGTCCGGACCTGCGGATGTCACACGACGCCGACCCAAGTGAAGACGCCCGCGACACGATGCGGGAGCCCTCCAGGGCGATCCCGAGAAGCGTTTACATGGCAGCGGCTGCGCCGGCTACGGCGCAGCCGCCTGCGAGGGCCCATGGAACCGGTGTCGCCAACGGGGTTGCGACATCCCGCTCCGCTCGCGGGTAAACGATCGCCGACCGCAGCCGGCCGTGCCAAGGAAGAACACGCCACCAACACCGGTTGCCGGCGGCGATTCGGAAACCCGTGGACATGATGTCCGAGACCCGACGGAACGAGATCACAAGGTTGCCTTGGGGTGGGCAGAAGAGACAGGCGCCCTCCGCGAGGTGGCAGGCGTGCGTTCGGGGTGGTCGGGGCGAATAGCGTTGACTTTCATGACCCAATCGCACGGCTTTGAGACCCTGGCGATCCATGCCGGGCAGGAACCCGACCCGTTGACCGGGGCCGTGGTTCCGCCGATCTACCAG
>NZ_JBSFEO010000102.1:0-13975 GCF_053594475.1 Embleya sp. NPDC001921 | reverse complement strand
TCACCGATCGAATGCCCCAACAACAACCCCGGCCGCACACCGAACGACTCGACCAACCGAAACAGCGCCACCTCCACCGCGAACAACGCAGCCTGCGTGAACACCGTCTCGTCCAACAACCCCGCAGTACCCTCCACCCCGAACACCACATCCCGCACCGAAAAACCCACATGCCCGACAAGCCGCCGATCCAACTCCGACACCACCGCATCGAAAGCCCCCGCGAACACCGGGAAAACTCCGTACAGCTCACGCCCCATCCCAACCCGCTGACTCCCCTGCCCACTGAACAGGAACACCGGTCGGCGGTCCGCCCGCGCGACGCCGACGGTCACGCCCGCGGTCCGGCGTCCTTGCGCGACGGCGGTGAGCCCGGCGAGCAACTCCGTCCGGTCCGCGGCCGTCACCACCGCACGGTGGTCCAGCGCGGCGCGGGTGCCGGCCAGCGCGGCGGCCAGGTCGGCGGGGGCGATGTCGGCGCGGCCGGCCACGAGATGCGCGTGCAGCCGCTCGGCCTGGGCGGCCAGGGCCTGCGGTGTCCTGGCGGAGAGCACATACGGCAGCACGCTCGGATCGGCCTGCGACGCGGCGCTCGGGGCGTCGGCCGGCTCGGGCGGGCCGTACTCCAGGACCGTGTGCGCGTTGGTCCCGCTGATTCCGAACGAGGACACGGCGGCCCGACGCGGCCGGCCCGTCTCCGGCCACGCACGCGCCTGGGTCAACAACTCCACCGCACCCACCGACCAGTCCACATGCGGCGTCGGCACATCCACATGCAGCGTCCGGGGCAACACGCCGTGCCGCATCGCCAGCACCATCTTGATCACCCCCGCCACCCCCGCGGCGGCGGTGGTGTGCCCGATATTGGACTTGAGCGCGCCCAGCCACAGCGGCGCGTCCGCGGGCCGTTCCCGGCCGTAGGTGGCGATCAGGGCCTGGGCCTCGATCGGGTCGCCGAGCGCGGTGCCGGTGCCGTGCGCCTCGACGGCGTCCACGTCCCGGGCACTCAGCCGCGCGTTCGCCAGCGCCTGCCGGATCACCCGTTGTTGCGCGCGCCCGTTGGGCGCGGTGAGCCCGCTGCTCGCACCGTCCTGGTTGACGGCCGAGCCGAGGATGGTCGCCAGGACCCGGTGGCCGTTGCGGCGCGCGTCGGAGAGCCGTTCGACGAGGAGCATGCCGACGCCCTCGGACCACCCGGTGCCGTCGGCGTCGGCGGCGAAGGCCTTGCAGCGGCCGTCGGCGGCGAGCACCCGCTGCCGGCTGAACTCCACGTACACCCCCGGGTTGGCCATCACCGTGACGCCGCCGGCCAGCGCCATCGAGCATTCGCCGGCGCGCAGCGCCCGGCCCGCGAGATGCAGCGCGACCAGCGACGACGAGCAGGCCGTGTCGATCGTGACGGCCGGCCCCTCCAGGCCGAAGGTGTAGGCGAGGCGGCCGGAGGCGACGCTCGCGGCGTTCCCGGTGGCGAGGTAGCCGCCGAGTTCGTCGGGCACGTCCATGCCGGCCAGGTAGTCCATGTCGACGGCGCCGACGAACACGCCGGTGGCGGAGCCGCGCAGGACTGCGGGGTCGATCCCGGCCCGTTCGAACACCTCCCACGACGTCTCCAGCAACAACCGCTGCTGCGGGTCCATCGCCAGCGCCTCGCGCGGCGAGATACCGAAGAAGCCGGCGTCGAAGTCGGTCGCGTGCTCGACGAAGCCGCCCGCGCGGACGTAGCTGGTACCGGGGTGGTCGGGGTCGGGGTGGTAGAGCCCGTCGACCGGCCACCCGCGATCGGTGGGGAAGCCGGTCAGTCCGTCGCGGCCCTCGACCAGCATGCGCCACAGGTCCTCGGGCGACCCGACGCCGCCGGGGAACCGGCAGGCCATCGCGACGATCGCGATCGGTTCCGTGTCCCGTTGCTCGGCGCGGCGCAACTCCGCGCGCGCGTCGTGCAGTTCCGCGGCCACCCGCTTGAGGTAGCCGACCAGCTTGTGATGGTCCGGCGGGTCGCGGTCCGGCATCGTGGTGGCGGTCCTTCCTGGGCTCGACGAAACGGGGCGAACGCGGTCACGCCGGGCCGAGTTCGCGGTCGATGAAGTCGAGCACCTCGTCGGCACTCGCCTCCTCGAGCTGCGCGGCGGCGTTCGACGGGGTGGTGTCCGGGTCGCCGTCGGCGCGCGTGCCCCCGTCGCGCCACGCGGTGCGCAGCCGGTCGATCCGGGCGGAGATCTCGGCGCGGTCGTACCCGTCCGCGCGCACCCCGGCGAGCCGGGCCGCCAGGCGGTCGAGTTCCTCCAGCACCGCGGGCACCGCGACGGCGGCGGTGTCGGGCACGAGTTCCTTGAACAGGTGGTCGGCGAGAGCGGCCGGGGTCGGGTGGTCGAAGACCAGGGTGGTGGGCAGCCGCAGGTCGGTGGCGGCGTCGAGTCGGTTGCGCAGTTCCACGGCGGTCAGCGAGTCGAAGCCGATGTCGGTGAACCCGCGGTGCGGATCGACCGCGTCCGCGTCGCCGAGGGCCAGCACGGTGGCCGCGTGGCCGCGGACCAGGTCGACCAGCAACATGCGCCGGTCGGCCTCGGCCAGTGCGGCCAGCCGGCGCACCAGGTCGGCGGCGGGTTCCGGCCGGGCGGCGCTCCGGGCCCCGGGCCGCCCCGGGCCGCGGATCAGGCCGCGCATCGCGGCGGGCACGGCGCCGGCACCGCGGTTCAGGGCCGCGCCGTCGACGCGGACCGGCAACAGCAGGGGGTCGGGCAGGGCCGCGGCGGCGTCGAACAGGGCCAGACCCTGTGCCGCGGAGAGCGGCACCATCCCGGAGCGCGCCGCCCTGGCCCGGTCGACCGGGCCGAGGCCGGCGGTGATCTCGCTCGCCTGATCCCACAGTCCCCAGGCGAGCGACGCGCCGGGTCGGCCGCCGGCCCGGCGATGATGGGCGAGGGCGTCGAGGAAGCTGTTGGCCGCCGCGTAGCCTCCCTGCCCCGCGCCGCCGAGCACTCCCGCCGCCGAGGAGTACATCGCGAACACGGCGAGGTCGGCGTCGGCGGTCAACCGGTGCAGGTTCACCGCGCCGTCGATCTTGGGGCGCAGAACTCGGCGCAGTCGATCCGCCGTCAGCGAGGTGACGACGCCGTCCTCGACCACGCCCGCGGCGTGCACGACGGCGGTCAGCGGGTGCGCGGCGGGTACCCGGGCCAGCACCTCGGCGAGTTGCGCCCGGTCGGCCACGTCGCACGCGGCGATCTCCACGTGTGCGGCGCCGAGCCCGCTCAGTTCCGCGCGCAGCGCCGCCGCGCCCGGGGCCCGCTCGCCGGCCCGGCTGGTGAGCACCAGGTGTCGGGCGCCGTGCTCGGTCACCAGGTGCCGGGCCAGCAGGCCGCCGAGCGCGCCGGTGCCGCCGGTGATCAGCACCGTGCCGTCCGGGTCGAGTGCGGCCGGCACGGTGAGCACGATCTTGCCGACGTGTTTGGCCTGGCTCATGTACCGGTACGCGTGCGCGGCTTCCCGGATGTCCCAACTGCGCACCGGGAGCAGGTGCAGGGCGCCGCTGTCGACGAGGTCGACGATCTCGGTGAGGATCCGGCCGATGATCTCGGGGCCGGGGTCGAGGAACGGCCGGTAGCTCACCCCCGGGTACAGCTCGGCCGTGTGGCCGGGGTCGCGCAGGTCCGTCTTGCCGAGCTCGATCAACCGGCCGCCGGGTGCCAACAACCGCAGCGAGGCGTCCACGTACTCGCGGGCCAGCGAGTTGAGCACGACGTCGACGCCGCGGCCGTCGCCCGCGCCGGCGAAGGCGTGCTCGAAGTCGAGCGAGCGGGAGGAGGCGATGTGCCGGTCGTCCAGGCCCAGTTCGCGCAGGGTGTCCCACTTGCCGGGACTCGCCGTGGCGTAGACCTCGGCACCGAGGTGCCGGGCCAGTTGCACGGCGGCCATGCCCACGCCGCCGGCCGCCGCGTGGATCAGTACGGATTCGCCCGGCTTGAGGTCGGCGAGCCCGATCAGCGCGTGGTGGGCGGTCTGGAAGACGACCGGCATCCCGGCGGCCTCGGCGAAGGTCCACCGCGGCGGGATCCGCACGACGGCCCGGTGGTCGACGACCGCGATCGGGCCGAGCGAGGCGGGCACCCGGCCCGTCACCCGGTCGCCGGGTTGCCAGTCGCCCGCGGCCGAGCCGACCTCGGTGACCACGCCGGCGGCCTCGGTGCCCATGCCGACATGGGCGGGCACCATGCCCAGACCCACCAGCACATCGCGGAAGTTGAGGCCGGCGGCGCGTACCGCGATCCGGATCTCGTGCGGGGCGAGCGCGCGGGCGGCGGCCGGGAACGGCAGCGGCGCGAGCCGGTCCAGGTCGCCCGCTCCGGTGGTGTCCAGCACCCAGGGGCCGTCGGGGGCGGCGGGCAATAGCCGGTCGGTGTCCGCGCGGACGATCCGCGGGACCAGTGCCGCGCCCGCGCGGACGGCCGTCTGCGGTTCGTCGGCGGCGAACGCCGCCCGTACGGCGTCGGGCAGTGCGGTCGGCGAGTCGGGATGCGCGTCGAGGTCGGCGAGCAGGAACCGTCCCGGGTGTTCGGCCTGTACGGAGCGCAGCAGCCCCCAGACCGGCGCGTGGGTCGGGTCGGTGACGCCCTCGTCGTCGCGGGCCGCGACCGCGCCGCGGGTGAGCACGACCAGCCGGGTCGTCTCCCACGCGGAGTGCGCGAGCCAACCCTGGACGGTGTGCGCCATCCGCTCCACGGCCCGATCGGCCGAGTCGGGCAACTCCGCCGCGGAGACCGGGGCGAGGGGAAGCAGCACCACGGCGGGGGTCGCGGACTCCTCGGCGAGCGCGGCGGCATCGGGGTACGCGCGCGCCGCGATCCCGGTTCGCCGCAGCGCGTCACCCAGGCCGAAAGGGTCGACGCCCAGCACGGCCCACGGGCCCGCGATCGTCTCCCGCGACGGCTGGGGCGGTGCGAGCGCGCCCCAGTCGAGCCGGAACAACGACCCGCCGGCCGTCTCCGTGCGGCCGGCCGGGCGCGTCACCAGTTCGCGAACGGAGACCACGGGGTTGCCGGAGCCGTCGGCGGCGACCAGTTCGACCGCGTCCGGGCCGGTGACCGACAGCCGTACGCGCAACGCCTCGGCGCCGACGGCGTGCACGCTCACCCCGCTCCAGGAGAACACCAGCCGCGCCTGCCCGGTGTCCCGGCCGAGCCCGGTCAGGCCGCCGGCGTGCAGGGCGGCGTCGAAGAGCGCGGGGTGCAGCAGGAAGTCCGCGGCGTCGGCGCCGTGTTCGCCGGGCAGGGCCACCTCGGCGTACACCCGCCCGTCCAGCCGCCAAGCGGCGCGCAGGCCTCGGAACGAGGGACCGTACCCGAATCCGCCGGCCGCGAGGTCGGCGTAGAAGTCGCCGAGGTCCACCGGTTCGGCTCCGGGCGGCGGCCAGGTCGCCCAGTCGGCGGGGTCCGTGCCGGGCGCGGTCTCGGCGGCGGCCCCGGGGGTCAGGACGCCGACCGCGTGCAGGCACCACTCGCCGTCCGCGCCCGACCCGTCGTCCACCGCGTCCTCGCGCCGGGAGTGCACCTCGACCCGACGGCGGCCGTCCTCCTCGCCCGGCCCGACCGTGACCTGCAGCCGCACCGCGGCGTCCTCGGGAACGACGAGCGGTGTCCGCACCGTGAGTTCGGCCAGGTGCGGACAACCCGCACGGTCGCCGGCCCGGACGGCGACCTCCACGAACGCGGTGCCGGGGAAGAGCACGCCGCCGTCGATCGCGTGGTCGGCCAGCCAGGGGTGGGTGCGCCGGGACAGCCGTCCGGTGAGGACCAGTTCGCCCCTGCCCGCCAGACCCAGCTCGGCGCCGAGCAGCGGATGGCCGGTGGCGACCAGTCCGAGGCCGGCCGCGTCGGGCGTGGCCGCGCCGTCGTCGAGCCAGTAGCGCTTGCGCTGGAAGGCGTAGGTGGGCAGGTCGATCCGGCGGGCGCCGGTGCCGGCGAAGAAGCGCTCGCCGTCGATCCGGCCGCCGGACAGGTGCGGCGCGCCGAGGGCGTGTACCGCGGTAATCGCTTCCGGCCGGCCTCGGCGCAACGCGGGTACGCAGACCGGGATCGCGGCGGGCGCGGGCCGGCGGGCGGCCAGGCAGTCCCGGGCGAGCGCGGTCAGCACCCCGTCCGGGCCCAGCTCGATCAGCGCGGTCGCGCCCGCGTCGGCCAGCGCGGCGACGCCGTCGGCGAACCGGACCGTCCCGCGCACGTGCCGGGCCCAGTAGTCCGCGCTGCCCAGCTCCTCGGCGCTCGCGGGGCGGCCGGTCAGGTTGGAGATCACCGGGATGCGCGCGGGCGAGGCCGTGACGGTGCCGGCCACGTCGCGGAAACGATCGAGCATGCCGTTCATGTGCGCGCTGTGGAACGCGTGACTCGTGCGCAACCGCCGGGTCTTGCGACCTTGGTCGGCGAACCGCCCGCCCAGCGCGAGCACCGGTTCGGCGTCTCCGGAAAGCACCACGGCGGTGGGGCCGTTGACCGCCGCGAGGTCGACGGCGCCGCCGTACCCGGCGACGACGGCGCGTACCTCCTCCTCGCTCGCTGCGATCGCGATCATCGCGCCCGTGGCGGGCAGTTCCTGCATCGCGGTGGCCCGGGCCGCGACCAGCGCCGCCGCGTCCGGCAGCGACCACACCCCGGCCAGGTACGCGGCGGACAGTTCGCCGATCGAGTGGCCCAGCAACAGATCCGGGCGCACGCCCCACGACTCGTACAGCCGGAAGAGGGCGACCTGGAGCGCGAACAGGCCGGGCTGCGCGTAGACGGTCCGCCCGAGCAGTTCCTCGGTGACCGGGTCGTCGACGCTCAGCACGACCTCGGCGAGCGGCCGGTCGACCTGCCCGGCCAGTCGGGCGTCGAGTTCGCCGGCCACCGCGTCGAAGGCGTCGGCGAACACCGGCCAGGCCGCGTGCAGTTCCCGGCCCATACCGGGGCGCTGGCTGCCCTGGCCGGTGAACAGGAAGGCCGAGCGCGGGCCTTGTACGGCCCGGCCGCGCAGGGCGTTCGCCGCGTCCTCGCCCCGGGCCAGCGTGTCGAGCCCGGCGAGCAGGTCGTCGGGGCCGGTGCCCACGACGACCGCGCGGGAGTCGAGGGCGGCGCGCGAGCCGGCCAGCGAGTAGCCGACGTCGACGGGCCGGAATCCGGGTCGGGCGCGCAGGTGCGCGGCGAGCCGGGCGGCCTGGTCGCGCAGGGCCTCGTCGGTGCGGGCGCCGAGGACCCAGGGCAGGGCGGGCGGGTCCGTGCCCGCCGGGCCCGCGTCGGGGACGTCGGTTGCCGCGCCGGCGGTGGTCGCCTGCTCGAGGAGGCGGTCGCCGGCCCCGGTCGCCGCGTCCGGGCCGCCCGACTCCCCCGCCACGCGCCCCGCGGCCGGCTCCGGCGCTTCCTCCACGATCACGTGCGCGTTGGTGCCGCTCACCCCGAACGACGAGATCCCGGCCCGGCGCGGGCGGCCGGCCCGCGGCCACGGACTGGCCCGGGTGAGCAGTTCCACACCGCCGGACGACCAGTCGACGTGCGGTGTCGGCTCGTCCACGTGCAGGGTCCGCGGCAGCAGGTCGTGCCGCATGGCCTCGATCATCTTGATCACGCCGGCGACGCCGGCCGCCGCGCCGGTGTGCCCGATGTTCGACTTGACCGCGCCCAGCCGCAGCGGCTGCCCGGCGGGCCGGTCCCGACCGTAGGCGGCCAGCAGGGCCCGGGCCTCGATCGGGTCGCCCAGGACGGTGCCGGTGCCGTGCGCCTCGACCGCGTCGACATCGCGGGCGTTCAGCCGCGCGGCGTCGAGGGCCTGCCGGATGACCCGTTCCTGCGCGAGGTCGTTGGGGGCGGTCAGCCCGTTGCTGGCGCCGTCCTGGTTCACCGCGCTCCCGCGGATGACGGCGAGCACCGGGCGCCCGGCCCGGCGGGCGTCGCCGAGCCGCTCCAGGAGCAGTACGCCCGCGCCCTCGGCCCAGCCGGTGCCGTCGGCCGCGGCGGCGAACGCCTTGCAGCGCCCGTCGGGGGCGAGGCCGCGTTGGCGGCTGAACTCGATGAAGATGCCCGGCGTCGACAGCACGGTGACGCCGCCGGCCAACGCCATCGTGCACTCGCCCCGGCGCAGCGCGTGCACGGCGAGGTGGATCGCCACGAGCGAGGACGAGCATGCGGTGTCGACCGTGACGGCCGGCCCCTCGAGACCGAGGGTGTAGGCGATCCGCCCGGACGCGACGCTGACCATGCCGCCCGTGCCGAGGTATCCCTCGACCTCTTCGGGGATGTTGCCGAGCCGCTCGACGTAGCCCGAGGAGATGGCCCCGGCGAAGACCCCGATCGGGCTGCCTTCGAGCGAGCTCGGGTCGATGCCGGCGCGCTCGAACGCCTCCCAGGAGGTCTCCAGGAGCAGCCGCTGTTGCGGGTCCATCGCCAGCGCCTCGCGCGCGTTGACGCCGAACAGTTCGGCGTCGAAGTCGGCCGCACCGTCCAGGAATCCGCCGCGCCGGGTGTACGTCCGGCCGGAGCGGGCGGGGTCCGGGTCGTAGATGCCGTCGACGTCCCAGCCGCGGTCGCGCGGGAAGTCGCCGACCGCGTCGACGCCGTCGACGACGAGTTGCCACAGCTCCTCGGGCGTACCCACCCCGCCGGGGTAGCGGCAGGCCATGCCGACCACGGCGATCGGCTCGTGCGCCGCCGCCTCGACCTCGCGCAGCCGCTGCCGGGTCCGACCGAGGTCCGCCGTGGCCCGCTTGAGGTAGTCGAGGAGCTTTTCTTCGTTGGTCGACACGCGAGCCCACTTTCACCAGGTGGCCGGAGGGAAACCGGGGGAGGCCGGACGGAGTTCTCGTACGCCGGGGTCAGCCGGTGCCCAGCTCCCGGTCGAGCAGGTCGAACATCTGCTCCGCGGAGGAGGCGGCCAGGGCCTCCCCGCCCAGGGCGGCGTCCGGCGCGCCGGCGCCCGACGAATCCCGCCAGTTCCACAGCAGGGTCTCCAGGCGCCGGGCGACCGCCTCCCGCGTCGCCGGGTCGGCGGGCAGCCGGGACAGGGCCTGCTCGAGTCGGCCGAACGCCATCGGCGCCGGTCCGGCCGCGGTCGCCGCCGGCGGCCCGAGTTCGCCGCCCAGGTGGGCGGCCAGGGCCTCGGTGGTGGGGTGGCTGAACACGAGGGTCACCGGCAGGTGCAGGCCGAGGACGGCACCGAGCCGACCGCGCAGTTCGACCGCGGCCATCGAGTCCAGGCCGAGGTCGCGCAGCGGCCTGTCGACGGCCACGTCCGTGTCGGCCCGGCCCAGGACGGCCGCGACCTGGGCGGCCACCAGATCGCGCAACGCCCGCCGACGGTCCTCCTCGCCCAGCGCGGCGAGTCGGCGCAGCAGGGCGTCGCTCGCGGCGGTGCGCTCGTCCTCGCCTCCCGCCGCGACATCGTCGGCCGGTCGGGCCGCACCGGGCCGCGGCAGGGCGGCCGAGCCGGTCGGCGGAGTCGGGGACTCGACCTCGGCGAGCGCGGCGCGGAGTTGCTCCGGCGAGACCGCGCGCAGTGCGAGCGAGCGCACCGTGAAGGCGGCTGCGCCGGTGGTGGTCGCCGCGACCAGCGAGAGCGTGTCCGGCGTGTCGCCCCCCGCCTCCAGCCGGATCCGCAACGAGGTCGCGCCGGGCGCGTGCAGCGTGACACCGGACCAGGCGAACGCCATCCGGATCGCGTCGCCGCCCCCGGACCGCACATCGGGCGTTCCGTCCTCGGACCGCACGTCCGCCGTGTCGCCTTCGGTCCGCACGTCGGCCGTGTCACCCTCGGGCCGCGCACCGGACCGCACGTCGGGCGTTCCGTCCTCGGACCGCACATCGGCCGTGTCGCCTTCGGTCCGCACGTCGGCCGTGTCACCCTCGGGCCGCACATCGCCCGTTCCGTCCCCGGATCCGCCCTCCGTCGCGCCGGTCTTCCCCGCCGTCACGCCGACCGCTCGGAGCGCGGCCGTCAGCAGCACCGGGTGCAGTCCGTAGCCGGCGGCGCCGTGCCGCTGTTCGGCGGAGAGCGCGACTTCCGCGTACCGGGTCCCGCCCGCCTGCCATACGCCGCGCAGCACGCCCCGGGCCGGGTCCGCGGGGTCGCCGGCGGCCGGCACGGCCACGGGTACCGCTCCGACCGGGGGCCACACGATCAGGTCGTCCTCGGGACCGGGGGTGTCCTTCGCCTCCTCGATCGCGGGGGCGAGCAGACCGTCGGCGTGGCGGGTCCAGGGTCCGGCCGTCGCCGGGTCGTCCGGGCGCGCGTGCACGGCCACGACGTGGCGGCCGTCGGGGCGTGCGGGGCCCACCGACACCTGGAGCTGTACGCCGGCGTGCTCGGGCAGCGGCAGCGGTGCCCGGATGGTCAGTTCGTCGACCGTGCCGAGGCCGGTCGTCCGGGCCGCGTGCAGGGCGAGTTCGACGAAGGCGGCGCCGGGCAGCAGCGCGGTGTCCGGGGAGGTGTACTCGGCGAGCCACGGGTGGGTGGGCCGCCCGACGCGTCCGGTGAGCACGACCCCGGCCGCGTCGGCCAGGTCCACCGCCGCGCCCAGGACCGGGTGCCCGGTGGGAATCAGTCCCAGGCCCTGCGCGTCGGCCGCTCCGCCGGGTGCGCCCCGCAGCCAGTACCGCTCCCGCTGGAAGGCGTAGCCGGGCAGGTCCGTCAGCCGCGGCTCGTGGTCGGCGAGGGCGACCCGCCAGTCGACCCCGACGCCGTGCGCGTACGCGCGGGCCAGGGCGCCGGTGAAGCGGTCGGGGCCGCCCTCGCCCCGGCGCAGAGTGTCCAGGACCGCGGCCCGCGATCCGGCCGCCTCGACGGTCTCCAGGACGGCGGTGGTCAGCACCGGGTGCGCGCTGGTCTCGATGAAGGTGTCGTGGCCTTGGTCGAGCAGCCCCCGGACGGCCTCGTCGAAGCGCACGGTCCGCCGCAGGTTGGTGTACCAGTACTCGGCGTCCAGGGCGGTGCCCTCCAGTGGGCCGCCGGTGACCGCGGAGTGGAACGGCACGCTCGCGGCGCGTGGTTCGATGTCCGCGAGGGCCGCCAGCAGGGCTTCGCGAATCGACTCGACCTGCGGGGAGTGCGAGGCGTAGTCGACCGGGACCCGCCGCGCCCAGAGGTTTCGCTCCCCGGCCCGCGCGAGCACTTCGGTCAGCGCCCGCGGGTCGCCGGACAGGGTCACCGAATGCGGGGCGTTGACCGCCGCGAGCGAGATCCGGTCGCCGAACGGCGCGGTCAGCTCGGCCGCTTCCTCGGCGGACAGCGCCAGCGAGGCCATGCCGCCCTTGCCGGACAGGTCGAGGATCGCCTTGCTGCGCAGCGCGACGACCTTCGCGCCGTCCGCCAACGAGAGCGCGCCCGCGACGCACGCGGCGGCGATCTCGCCCTGGGAGTGGCCCACCACCGCGGCGGGTTGCACGCCGTACGAACGCCACAGTCCGGCCAGCGAGACCAGCACCGCCCACAACACCGGTTGCACCACGTCGACCCGCTCCAGCCACCCGTCCGACGCAGAGCTCAGCACCGCGGTCAACGACCACTCGACGAACGGCGCGAGCGCCTCCTCGCACGCCCGGATCTGCGCGGCGAACGCGGGTGACGCGGTGAGCAGCCCGCCGGCCATCGTGGCCCACTGGGAACCCTGACCGGGGAAGACGAACACCGGACGGGCTCCAGCGTGGGCGACCCCGACCACCGCGTCGACCCCAGAGCCGCCCGCCGCCAACCCCGCAAGGGCCGCCGACAACCCCTTCCGGTCGGTTGCCGTGACCACGGCCCGGTGGGCGAGCCCGGCGCGGGAGACGACCGACGAGTAGGCGAGATCGACCAACCAGGGGTCGGCCGTGTCCCTTTCGGGCAGCGCCTCGACGTACTCGGCGAGCCTGGCCGCCTGCGCGCGCAATGCCTTGTCGGAGTGCGCGGACAGCACGAAGGGCAGGACGGTGCCGGGGTCGGCGGGGCGGGGCGCGCTTGCCCGCGCCGGCGGGGCGGGCGGCTGTTCGAGGATCACGTGCGCGTTCGTGCCGCTGACACCGAAGGCCGAGACGGCCGCACGGCGTGGCCGGCCGAAGTCGGGCCAGGGGCGCGGTTCGGTGAGCAGTTCCACGGTCCCGGCCGACCAGTCCACGTGCGGGGTCGGCTCGTCGACGTGCAGGGTGGCGGGCAGTACACCCGCGCGCATCGCCATCACCGTCTTGATCACGCCCGCGATGCCCGCGGCGGCCTGCGTGTGGCCGATGTTCGATTTCACCGAGCCGATGTGGACCGGGCGTTGGGCCGGCCGGTCCCGGCCGTAGGTCGCGATCAGCGCCTGGGCCTCGATCGGGTCGCCGAGCGCGGTCCCCGTCCCGTGCGCCTCGACCGCGTCGACGTCCTGTGCGGACAGGCCCGCGGCGGCCAGCGCCTGCCGGATGACGCGCTGCTGGGACGGCCCGTTGGGCGCGGTCAGGCCGTTGCTCGCGCCGTCCTGGTTCACCGCGGACCCGCGAATGACGGCGAGTACGCGGTGCCCGGCGCGGATCGCGTCCGACCGGCGCTCCAGCACCACGACACCGACACCCTCGGCCGGGCCGAAGCCGTCGCCCGCCGCCGAGAACGCCTTGCAGCGGCCGTCCGGCGCGAGGCCGCGCAGGCGGCTGAACTCGACGAACAGGCCGGGTTCCGACATCACGGTCACACCGCCGGCCAGGGCCGTCGCGCACTCCCCGCCGCGCAGCGCCTGGACCGCCAGGTGCAGGGCGACGAGCGAGGACGAGCACGCGGTGTCGACGGAGACCGCGGGCCCCTCGAAGCCGAAGGTGTACGCGACCCGGCCGGAGCCGACGCTCGGCGTGTTCCCGGTGCCCAGATACCCCTCCAGTTCCTCGGGGGCCCGGTCGAGCCTGCCCGCGTACCCCTGTGCGGCCAGACCGGTGTACACGCCGGTTCGGCTGCCGCGGAGGGCGTCCGGCGCGATACCGGCGTGTTCGAGGGCTTCCCAGGACGTCTCCAGGAGCAGCCGTTGTTGTGGGTCCATCGCGAGCGCCTCGCGCCGGCCGATGCCGAAGAGTTCGGCGTCGAAGCGGTCGGCGTCGTACAGGAACCCCCCGGATCGGGTGTAGCTGGTGCCCGGGTGCTCGGGGTCGGGGTGGAACAGGCCCGCGAGGTCCCAGCCGCGGTTCGCGGGAAACTCGGAGATCGCGTCGCCACCCGCCGCGACCAGGCGCCACAGGTCCTCGGCGGAGCGCACGTCCCCGGGGAACCGGCAGGCCATGCCGACGATCACGATCGGATCGTGCGTGCCGGAGGCCGGCGCGGTGGACTCCGCGGCGACCGCTTCCGGCTCTGCTCCGGGCAGTTCGGCGCCGAGCCGCCGGGCCAGCGCGGCCGGGGTCGGGTGGTCGAAGACCAGGGTGGCGGGCAGTCGAAGCCCGGTGGCGGCGGCGATCCGATTGCGCAGTTCGACCGCGGTCAGCGAGTCGAAGCCGAGGTCCTTGAACGCGCGATCATCGGCGACCGCCGCTTCGCCGCCGTGGCCGAGCACGGCGGCGACGTGCGTGCGGACCAGTTCCGACAACACCCGGGAGCGCTCGGCGGGCGCGAGGGTCGCCGTACGTCGCTGCCAGGCCGACCCACCCACGGCGCCGTCGGGCGCCGCCACCCGACGGGTCGGGCCACGAACCAGGCCGCCGAACACGCCCGGCAGCACGCCCGTCCCGGCCGACGCGCGCAACGCGGCCGGGTCCACCCGCAGCGGCACCACCAGTGCCTGCGGCCGGGATCGGGCGGCATCGAAGAGCCGTAGTCCGAGTGGGGTGGACATGGGCAGGATGCCGCCGCGCGCCATCCGGTCCAGGTCGCCTCGGCCCAGGTCGCCGGTCATGCCGCTGGTCTCTTCCCACAGTCCCCAGGCCAGCGACGTGCCGGGGAGGCCGGCGGCCTGTCTGTGGGCCGCGAGCGCGTCCAGGAAGGCGTTGGCGGCGGCGTAGTTGGCCTGTGCCGCACTGCCCAGGAC
>NZ_JBSFEO010000101.1:0-14120 GCF_053594475.1 Embleya sp. NPDC001921 | reverse complement strand
CCAACAGGAACGGCTCGAACGCGATCGCCGTCCCGCTCGCGGCTCGTGCCACTGCTCTGCGGCCGAAGAGGTACAGCGCCGCGCATAGGTACGCGGGGACGAGGGCCCGGGCGAGCGCGACCCAGGACGACCACCCCAGGATCAATCCGACCAGGCCCGCCACCTTCACGTCGCCCATGCCCATGCCGCCACGGGGGAGCGCCAGGAGGAGGTGGCAGGCCGACGTCGTGATCATCGCGAGGAGCGCCCTCGGGTAGGCGCCGGCATCGAGGGGGATCGCCAACAACACGGCCAGCAGCGGGTATCCGGGGAGGGTGAACGCGTCGGGCAGGCGCATGAGCCTCACGTCGCACACCACCAGCACCGAGGCGATCAGGACGAACACCAGATGCGCTGGGAGGTCGCTTCGTGCCCCGAATCGGACCGTGGTCGCGAAGCCCGTGATCACGCCGACGACCACGATGGACCACCGGTCCCGGCGCAGCACGCGGCGCACGTCCTCGTCCAAACGTATCGGGGATGTCCGCACCGAAGGATCCTGTCACCCGGGGCCGATCGATCTGAAGTGTCTGCTCGCCGTGTTGGCGGCACCGGACGTGCCCGTCGGGCGATCGCGGTCGTCGCCGACCGCAGGTGCCGCAGGCGGCACCTGCGCCGCGTTCCGCCCGGTCCGGGAGATGTCGGGCTCCGGGTTGTCGGCCCGGGTCGGTTGCCGCGTCGGCTGCTCGGTCCTCGAAGGTCTACAGGGCGGAACCCGAGATTCGGGCCAGTGCGCGCGGGACGCGCTTGAGGAGGGAGACGGGTTGGAGGGCGTGTTCGGCGCGCAGGAGGTATCCGACCGGGGAGCCGCTCATCGCGGCGTCTCGCGAGGCGGCGGTGGCCTGGCGCAGTGCGACCAGGCCCAGGGCCACCGTGCCGCAGGTTGCGACGCCGGTTGCGAGGGAGCCTTCGCCGAGAGCCTGGGCGGCTGCGTAGGCGGTGACGGCGCTGGGTGTGAAGCTGAGCCCGATGATGCCCGTCGCGGTTTTCATGGGTGCGCCGTGCAGGGCGGCGCGCAGTTCCCCCAGCGGTTCCCGGAAGGCCTTGTCCACCGCCTGGTCGAGATACAGCTGCAGTGCCCGCGGGTCCTCGATTCCTGCTGTGTCGAGTTCCAGGTCGCGGGCGACGTCGGTCACCGCGGTGGTGAATGCCGTGAAGTCCGCGGCCCAATCGCTGCGCAGCCGGATGATCCGCTCGACGGGGATGTTCGCCAGGTCGGCGGGGACGACGAGTTCGAGCGCCAGGTGTCCGACGATTCGGACGTAGTCCCGATCCGATCCGAGTACTTCCTGTCCCAGGAGGGCCTCGGCGAGTCTGGTGGTGTCCCAGGTCCCCGTCGCCGAATGCGCGCCCGCGCGATCGGTGAGCGGCACGAAACGCGTGCGACGCGCCAACTCCTGGGTGAGGACACACTTGTACGCCCACGCCAGGGCCGGATCGGTGGCGATCCACTCCGGGCGCCGCGCGCTCGCCGGCCACCAGTCCGTCAGCGGGCATCGTGACGTCGCCACCGCCAGACCCGACGCGAACAGGGCCTCCCGCACCGCCGGATCCACTTCGTTCCAGTACAGACCGGCGAGTTGCCGCTCCCGGGGCGCCGACCCCAGATGGGCGCTCGAGGAGGCCGGTTCGACCGTCACCTGCGGAACCCCACCGCCCACGCGACGGCCACGATCATCGGCCTCGAGCCGTCGTCCGGGGCCCGCGAGATAGCGCTGACGCAGAGCCGCACCGTGATCGTTCAGCACGCTCAACCACTGCGGCGCGATCGCCGCGGCCGCCTGCGCGGGATCCACGTCCACAAGGAAGTCGAGGCCGTCCCGTAACGCGGACGCGGTCCGCGTGTCGTGGACCGGAAAATCCCGCGGAACCACACGGGCGACCTGCGGCCAGTACAGCGCCGCGGCCTTGAGCCAACTCTCGTCCCGAACATGCACGTACGGGTAGTACAGGCCTATGTGCTGCATGACAGCCCTCTCTGTGCGCGGCCTCCCGGCGGCCACGAACCTTCGTCCCGCTCATCCAAGCGCATGTGCCGGCGCGACGGATCGGGGCACGTCGACTCGGCGGACCCCTGCCGAAGTCCGACGATGGGCATCGGAGGCCGACGTCCAACCCCACGGCCATGCGCACACGCCCGGCGGCGCCCGGCGGCGCCCGGCGTCTTCCGTGACATCGGATCGTCGTCGGCTCGCACAAACGAGCCGCTCACTTGGCGATCCCTGCCCTCGGTCGACTCCGAGCCCGAGCGTGACACGCTCACACTGCTCCACCCGGCCGCCTCGTGGTCAGTGGGTTCCCCAGTGGATGGTGGTGGAGGCGGCGAGGTTGCCGGCGCGGCGGACGAGGTCGGCTCCGTAGAGGTCGACTGCGTCGGGGAAATCGTGTTCGAGGTGTTCGATGACGCGGACGAGGTCGTGGCGGCCTGCGGTCCTGGCTTCGCGGCGGATGGCGTCGGTGCGCGGCGGGGCCTGCGCCGCGTCGGCCGGGTACAGCAGGCGCACGCATTCCCGCCACGCGGGGTTGCTCATCGGGTGGACGGCGGCCGCGTGTTCGGCCTCGCGTTGCGCGTCGAGTTCGGCTTCGCGCCGCAATCGGGCGGTGACGAACGCGGCTGGTCGCAGAGGGCGCAGGCCGTCCAGATGCCACGCGACGAGCTCTCCGGCGATGCGGGGCGCGTCCAGTCCGCGGTCGATCAAGGGCCGCAGCGCCCAGGCCAGCCGCCGCAGGGTTTCGTGCGCGGTCCATGCCACGAGGGTCCGGACGCGGGCGGCGATTGCGATGTCCCGGGCCACGCGCGGGGGTGATCGGCGTTGCCTGGCACGGCCGTTGGGGGGATCGTTCGGGGTCGGCGCGGGTGCGACTCGCGTGCTCCGGCGCGCGTGTGTGTTCTTGAACCCACTCGTCGGCCGAGACCTGCGTAGGGGAGTGGGTGCGTTCGGAGAAGGGGGCGCATCACGGCTGCCCGGATCCGGTTCGGTGGTGGGGGAGTTCGCCTGTTTCGGTGGTGGCTTGGGGGAGGCGCGGTGCGGGTGCCGTGCCGTGGCCGTCGCGGCCGCTCGGCGGGCGTGGCCGTCGGGTGTGGTCCCGATGAGGCGGGCGGTGTAGCCGGTGCCGGTGAGGCGGTGGCCCATGGCGTGGTCGTAGGTGGGTGGGATGACGGCGGCGTAGATGGTGGCGGTGGCGGTGTAGGGGCGACCAGGTTTGCGGAGGTTGCGGCGGGATCCGTGGATCACCCAGGCCAGGGCGCCCAGTTCGCGTAGCACCGCGACGTGGCGTTTGACGGTGGCGCGGGACAGGCGCAGGCGCAGCGCGGTGGTGTCGAGGGCGTAGATGACCGTTCCTTCGTGGTAGTCCATCCGGGTGGCGAGGTCGCGGGCGACGCGGGCGGTGGTCTCAGTGGCCTTGGGGTGGGTGCCCGAGGCGATCAGCCAGGTCACGGCGCGCATCCACGCGCGCGGTTGGGCGTGGCGGGACGCGGTGGCCTGTATTTCTTGGCGGTGAGGTGAACGGATCGGGCCCGTATCGGGGGCGATGCCGTCGACGTGTGCCGCAGCGGATCCGCGGGGTGCGGGGCGTGCCCGGTGCTGATGGGCGTCGCGGGCTTGGTCGGCGTCGCCGGTCATCGGCTGCCGGTCCGGGGGCGATGGCCGGCCCGAGTGGGTGTGTTCGTGTGTGAGCGTCGCTTGCTGTGCGGTTCTGCGAGGGTTTTCGGCGACGGTTGTTGGCGGTTGGGTGTGCGGTGGCGTGGGCATGCGCGTTCTCCTTCTGTGAGGGCATGGCGAACGTCGGGGCCGGCTCTGGTGGGGTCCGGCGTGGGAGGTGCGGGTTGGCGATCGCCGCGGGTGGGGTGGGACGGCGGCCCGGTCGGGGCTCGGGTGTTGCGGGCCGGCGATTTCCGGGACCGATGCGTGTCCTGGGCATGGGTGCTCGGGTGTCTCGCGCGAACGGCGGGTGCTGTCCGACGAGGCGGGGTGAGCCGCACTGGGGCGCCCGTGGAGCCGACGTGTGCGCCGGGCCGAAGTGGAGCGAGTACCCGCGAGAGCATCCGGACGGGGCACTTGGCTCGTCGTGTCGCCGGCCACCGGCGGGAACGCCGCTCCGACCGCGGTGTTCGCGACGAGGGGGTGGGGACGGCACCTCCAGGCTCGGCCCGCGCGTGGCCGCGTCCGGGTTCGTCGCGCCACGCGCGATCGGCGTTCGATGTAGGTCCGCAGCGTGGCTTGTCGGGGGCGGGCCCGTCCGCATGGACCGTCGGCTACCGCGCGGGTGCTCCGGGCAGACGCTCCCCACGATGACGTCCCAGGCCTTGAGGTGTGGAGTTCACGCCCCTATGGCCGTGGGGGTGAGCTCTACGGCCGATGGGGGAGGCAGGGGACATTCACCGCTGGAGCAAACCGGCGGGGTGGGGCGGTACTCGAGCGGCATCGGGACGGTCGATGACGAGGACGGGTCCCGCTGTGGGGGCGCCGTCGCGTTGCCTGTGCTCCCGAATGCTTCTTCGTCGCCCGACCGTGACGATGATGCGCGCGGCCGAGGCGAACCCCCGGTCCCGCCGGTCGCGAAGGATGGCTCCCGCGCTCGGGATCGGCGACGACTCCCCGCGCGAAGTGTGTCCGTGTCCGTGCGCGAGGGCGCACGGGAGCGACCGTGCGGCGTGTGTTCCGCGTGATCGAACGGGACCGATGAAGCCTGTTGCGGGGGACGCCGACTGTGCGGAGTCCCGAGCGGCCGTGTGTGGCCGCTTCTTCGGTCGGGGAGGGAAGCGTTTCCGGTCGGGGACAACTCTTCACGTTCGCCGCGGAGTTGACAAGTTCTTCCGGCGGTTGCGGCGCGTGCCGTGCCCGACCGTTCGCCGCCGATCCGTATCCGTGCGTACAACGTGCCGAGGGCACACCGTTTGTTGCCGCGTCTGTCCTGGACACTGGTTGCCCCCAAAGGACGCCGACGTGCGTGGTCGTCGAACGCGACTGCCGAACAGACCCGGGTGGTTCGCGTCGAGTCGGCGCTCTTTGAGGATGTTCGTCCGGCTCGCGGCACGCAGCGGCCCGAGCGCGCATGGGTCGTTCGGAACCGATGCAGCCCTGGACTCGGTGCGACCGCGTCGGGATGGCGGCACGGCGGCGACCCCGCGCTGCGCGGGGCCGTCGCCGAGTTCGCTGCCCCGCGGGAGCGGATTCGACGCTGTGGCGGTCAGCCGTTGGTGCTTCGCTTGCTTCGTCGACGTGCCCGGTTGCGGATTCGCCGGGCGACCTCGGCTCGTGCTTTCGCTTCGTTGCCGAGCCAGGTCGGTCGGGTTCGGAGGACTTCGTCGAAGTCGTCTCGACGCCAGGCGTTCCCGCGCCGGGGTTTCAAGTCCGGTACCAGGTCGACGGGGAGGTGGAATGCTTCGGCCACGGTGGCGTCCGGAACGGTTTCCACCTCCGCCTTCGGGCCGGTGGGGGTGCGCAGGGGGCGGCTCCAGCCCTTGGGGCCGTCCGTGGCCCGCCGGGTCGACCAATACCGTTGGAGTCGATCGTCCCAGGGGATCAGCTTGGCTGTGCCGGCGCCCCGCCATTCCGTCTCCGGCACGGGCCAGTCCGGATCGGTGCGAGCGATGACACTCACCCGCGCCCGGCTCATGCTCGTGGCATGGCCGGCCTCGACCACCCTTGCGGCGATCGCGGTCATGGTCAGCCACTCCGGTTCACGCCGACCCTCGAAGTAGCCACGCAGGCGGTCGTCCCATGGGATCTTCGCGGCGGTTCCGCTGCCCTTGCGTTCCTTCTCGGGTACCGGCCAGTCCGGGTCGGTGCGCGCGAGGTATTCCAGACGCTCGGCGCTCATGGCAACGACGAATCCTTCGTCGACGGCCTTGCGCGCGATGTCGGCCGGGGACAACCACGTGGGCTCGTCCGCCGGCGCGGCGGCCTTGTTCGAACTCATTCGGAGAGTTTCGCAGACGCTGCGGCTCTTCCAAATATCTGTTACGCGGCCGAAATGGTTTCGTGCTCACGCATCTGGCTGTGTCAGCTTCCGTGGAAGTCGTTTCTCGGTGGGTTCGGGAGTCGCTAGAGGCGCCGCCACAAGATCAATGTCGATGTGAATTGATGTCACTGTCGGCTGTCGGCGTGGGGAACCCGCCGGCCAGACGCTCGGCGGGTTCGGTGTCGATCAGCGTCTGCGGTCAGTGGCAGCAGAGGCCCGAACGTCACCCTGTGCACGTTTCCCGATGCGCTATTGCGTGCCGCCGAGCATCTGCGTGAGCCGGGACACCGTGTCGTCGTCGCGCTTGTAGTGGGTCCACTTGCCGATGCGCGTGGAGCGTACGAGGCCGGCGCGCTCCAGGGTCGCCATGTACGACGAGACCGTCGACTGGGCCAGCCCCGACTTCGCCTGCAGATGGCTCACGCAGACCCCGAATTCGTCCCGATCGGCGATCGGCTCCCACTGCGCGAACTCTCCGTGAGGGTCCTGAAGCCAGGTCATGATCCGCAGCCTCGTCGGGTTCGCGAGGGCCTTCAGGGCCTCGACCGAGCCGTCAAGGTCACCTCGCCCTGAGTCCGTCGCGCGCGGCTTCGCCATGACTGCTCCTCTCTCGCACCTACGTATCACTGTATCTCGATGTGGCGCGTCGATCGCGGCCCCGCAGTCGGACGCGGAGGCGCGTGCCGAGGGGTGGGGCGAGCCGAGCGTGAACCCTCCAGCCATCACATTGACACATCGTGATATATAAATATGATCGAGCTGTAGTCGCCGCCCGACACGACGCCGACGTGCCCAGCGTTCCTGCTGGTCGCCCTCGCGTGCATCGGGCCCACAGGAAAGAAGAGTGCGTGATGTCCGCTACCAACAAGCCGTTGATCGTTGTCTCGGGAGCAACCAGCAAGCAGGGCAGGAGCGTCGCCGGCTCCCTGCTTGAGAGCGGGAGGTTCCGGGTTCGTGCGCTGACGCGCAACGCCGACTCGCCTCAAGCTCGGCGCCTGGTGCGGATGGGAGCGGAGATCTTCACGGTTCCCCTGGAGCTGGGTCGCAGGCGCGAGTTCGTGCAAGCATTCCGATCAGCCGATGGGGCCTTTCTCATGACGCCGCCCGTTGCGCCGCCGTCAACCGACGAATTCCCCCTCGGTCGCGAGCTCGCCGACGCGGCTGTCGAGGCCGGCGTGGGCCATATCGTTTTCAGCACCCTCGAGAATGTCCAGGAGAGGTCGTCGGGCGCCAAGTATGCTCCCCACTTCACCGACAAGGCGCGCATTGCAGACCATATTCGCTCGCTGCCCGCCGCGCACACCTTCCTCATGCTCGCATTCTTTTATACGAACTCGCTGGAGTACTATGCGCCTCGCATTGATGGCGACAGGGTACTCATGCCCTTCTACCTGCCCGAGGACTTCCGTGCCCCGTTCGTCGATCCGCTCACCGCGACTGGACCGGCTGCGCTCGAGGTGTTTTCCAACCCCGACTCCTACCTGGGTGCTTCCCTACCTGTGGTGGGCGAGGTGATATCCCCCGGCGAAATGGTGGATGCTTTTTCCCGTATCACTGGACTCAAGGCCGAGTATCGGAGTGCCTATTCTCGGGAAGGGCTGCTCACATACTTCCCCGAACTGGGAGGAAATCCCCTTCTGGTCGACGAGATTCTCGGTATGGCCGAGTACGCGGTGGAGTTCGGGTACTACCGGCAGGACCGTGATATCCAGTGGAGTCGAAGCGTTGGATCCGGCGGCCTGAGCTGGGAGAGTTTCCTTCGTGCGACTGCTTGGCGCGGTGACCGAGTCTCATTCGGTGACTAGATTCACCGCCGGTGAAATCGACCTGACATACAGGTTCCCGTTTGGGGTATTTTTCCGAATGAGTTCCGGCCGAATTCTTGGTGAGCCCCGGACTGCTGCCCTTCCACTCGTCCATGCTGGCCAGCCAGCGCCGCCACCACGATTCGCTGTGACTCCGTTGTTCTCCGGGTTCGCCGGAGACATTCGTCGACGAGTCCCAGGACCGCACCGGGACTCGTCGACGACGTGCCTAGCTGCACTGCCCTGAGACATCGGCCGATCGCGAGAAGGGCGGCTTGGCGGTCGCGGTTCTGGTTGATTTCGACGCTGGCGCGCGGCCACGGCCACCGCTGGGAAATCGGACCTGTGTCGTGACCGAGAAGTCCGCTGGATCGCTGAGGTAGCAGCCCCGGGCCCTGCGCACTCCGCGGTACCACCCGCTCGGCGCCTGCGGACGCCTGCCGGCCAACGACTCGACGTACCGTCAAAACGGGAGGGTCGCGCAGACGCTCAGTCGTCGTCCGACTGGGTGGTCTGTGCCTTGGTGTGCGCGAGGCGGTAGGACTCGGTCCCGGTCTGGATGATTGCACCGTTGAACGTGAGGCGGTCGACGATGGCAGCGCAGAGCCGTGGGTCGGTGAAGGTCCGGGTCCAGCCGCTGACGGACTCGTTCGAAGCGATGGCGACGCTGTTCTTCTCCTCGCGTTCAGTAAGCACCTGGAACAGCAACTCGGCTCCTCGGCGGTCGAGTTGCATGTGTTGGGTCGGGGACGGGACGCCGTGCACCCTTTCAGGTGTCGGTTTTCCCATCCCCGCCCGCCGAACCGGACGTGCCCGTTGGCCGAGCATCCGGCTCTCCACGTGATCCGCTGGATCAGGCGAGGTATTCACTGACCTGGCCGACGAAGGCCACATCGTCGTGGCTGGTCCGGCGAAAGCGTGCCTTCTCCGGATCGACCTCGTCGATGTTGTATGGCGTGCTGATCTGCGCTCCGCGAAACGTGTAGCGCTGGACCCTCATCTTCGCCGGGTTGTAGAGGACGAGCCCGCCCTCGGTGATGCGGTCCGCCCCGTAGAAGCGACGGCGCAACTGTTTCCAGGTCATGTGGGGGTGCTTGTAGCGAATCCAGTGAATCAGCCTCCACCATGCGTACCAACCGAGGTAGGAGAACGTCTTCTTGGACACGCCGTAGCGGAAGTAGGCCGCCCAGCCTCGAAGAACCGGGTTGACCGTCCGCAGCACCTCCTCCAACGAGAGCGATGTTGTACTTCGCCCCGTCAGTTTCTTGATCTTGTGCATCACCGACGCCAAAGCCTGTTTGGACGGGATGGTGAGCACCACGCGACGGTCGTGGCCCCAGGATCTCCGTTGGATGTGGAAGCCAAGGAAAACGAATCCGTCATCGATATGGGTGATGTGGGTCTTCTCGTCCGAGAGCGTCATCTTCAGTCTGTTGGCCAGCAGTTCACCGATCTCCGCTTTCAGCGTCTCTGCTTCGGACTTGGTGCCGTGCACGAGCACGACGAAGTCATCGGCGTAACGCATCAAGCGGAAGTTCGGCCGTCCCATCCGACGTCGATACTGCCGACGCCAGGGAGGAGTCATCTCCCGGTCCCAGATCCGCGAGAAATGCCGGTCCAGTACCGAGAGATAGATGTTGGCCGGCAGTGGAGAGGCGACTCCTCCTTGTGGAGTGCCCGTGAGCGTCTCCGCGAATCCACCGTGCAACTCGACAACTCCGGCACGCAGAAACGCACTGACCAGCCGCAGAACCTTGCGGTCCTTGACGCGTTCGGCCACCAAATCCATGAGGACGTGGTGGTCGACGTTGTCGAAGCAAGCCTTGATGTCGCCCTCGATGACCCACTCATAGGTCGACGGCTTGCAGGTGAAGTGGTGGATTTCGGCGATGGCATCCTGGGCCCGACGTCCGGGCCGATACCCGTAGCTGGACGGGTAGAACTCAGCCTCGAAGATCGGCTCCAGGACCAGCTTGAGCGCCATCTGCGCGACGCGATCTCGCAAGGTGGGAATGCCCGGGTAACGGATCTTGCCGTTCTTCCTGGGGATCACCGCCTGCTTGACCGGCAGTGCAGCGAAGGTCCCGTCCTTGAGGGAGGAGCGAAGCTCCTCCAGGAACGGAATCACTCCACGACGTTCATCGATGTGGAAACGGGTGACCGCGTCCACACCTGCTGTCCTGGCGCCCCGATTGCCGGACACCCGCTCCCAGGCCACTACCAACGTAGCCCGGTCGCAGATCAAGTTGAGTACATCATCGAACCGGCGATCCGGTTCGTTCCTTGCCCATCGGTGCAGCTTGATCTGATGATCGAGTACCCGTCGCTCGGCCGTCGTACTGCTCGGCCAAGTTGATGTCGACGGCGCGTCGTTATTCAACAACGTTCCTCCCCGACAGCAGTCATGCTGCCATCACGCTGTCGCCCTTTCCCATGTGACCGGCTTTCCCGGCCTCCGAGTACTACGGCGACTCCGCCACGACCTGGCGTCATCAGCGGGCATTGCGCCTGCCCGTCGTCCGGCCGGATGCCGGGCGGGGAGGGCGATGCCAGATCGCTTCCCACGTTCACTGAGGATCTCTGTGACGGCTTCGGTGCCCAGCTATACCCCGACAGCATCGCCACGGACCGCACATCGCAGTCTTGGTCCGGGCCTCCCAGCGCCCATCGGATATAGGCGAAAGGAGAGGAGAGTCCATCGGCTATGGCGCTCTCCAGCACTGCAAAGCGGCCCATCCACCAGATTCGGCAGGCCGCTGACGACTCACGGGACGTCAACCACTGGTTCAGTTTCCTTGCACCCATTCCGTCTTCGCTTGCGGGCACGAACCGTCTGGTGGTGTCGGTTCGCCCCTACGTTGTCGAGGCTGCTCCCGGCCTCACCCCCAACCCGGGGTTCGGCCTGCCTCCAGCTTCAACCGGTCCCTGCGAGGACCGGCGGCGGGCCTCTCATCCCGCGAGATCCATCAGCGCCTCGTGGCGCACAGCCGAGTTCATCGATGCAGAGCAGATCGACGCGTCCGTAGCGGGCGATGGTCTTGGTCAGCTGCTTGTCGTCGGCAGCCTCGACGAGTTCGTTGACGAGCTTGGTGGCCAGGACGTAGCGAACGCGGAAGCCCTGCATGGCGGCCTCGGTGCCGAGCGCGATCAGCAGGTGCGACTTGCCGGTGCCGGAGTCTCCGATCAGGCAAAGCGGCTCGCCCTTCTTGACCCAGGCGCAGGTAGCGAGGGTGTTGATGGTGGCGGGGTCGACGTTGGGGTTGGCGTCGAAGTCGAAGGCCCGCAGCGACTTCTCGCGCGGGAACGCCGCGGCCCGGATACGGCGTTCGGAACGGCGGCGGGCGCGGTCGTCGCATTCGACGAGCAGGAGTTCGGCGAGGAAGGCTCGGTAGGACATCTGGTCGCGGGCGGCGTTGTCGGCGAGGTCTTTGAACTGCTGGCGGATGCTCGGCAGCCGCAGCATGCGGCATGCCTGGTCGATGGAGGCGACGGCGGCCTCTTCGGTCAGCCCGCGTTTGCGCATCAGGTTCCTTCCTTGTCGCCGGCGGTGCGGCCGGGCGGTTGCAGGAGCTGGTCGTAGTGGGCCACCGAAGGCAGCGGTCGGGTGTCGGGCGGGAGGTGGGAGAGCTTCCACTCGGACAGGAACGTCACCGACGCGGCCGGGCCGTCCTCGATCGCGAGGGGCCGCTCCGGGGAGAGCGGTCGGGGCGGCGTCGGACTCGGCGATCTTGCGGGCCTCCAGCGCGACGGCGTCGGCCGTCAGGGCGCCGGCTCGGTGGGCGGCAGCGAGGCCCGCGACGACCTGCTCGTGGTCCATGTGCCGGGCCAGCAGCAGCACCTCGATCAGCGCGCGGGTTCCCGCGGCCTCGCCGTGGGCGGCTTTCGCGGCCGCCCACCACTTGTCGTGGACCGGGGTGAACCGGACCGCGGAGCGGGCCTGTTCGAGCGGTGTGGAGCCGAGGAACGCGCCCGGCTTGCGCAGCAGCGCCTCGAGGTAGTGGTCGAGCACCAGACGCGAGCCGCCGCGTCCGCCGAGGCGTTCGTGCTGGCAGGCCTCCTCACGGCCGTCGAAGACGATCAGCTCGTTGGCGTGCGCGAGGACCCGCAGCTGGCGACCGATCAGCCGGGTCGGCACCGAATAGGCGTTCCCGCGGACCTGGATCTGCCCGAACCGGTCGACCCGGGGAGAGAACCACCTCCCGGTCTCCAACGCCTCCAACGGCAGCGGTTGGAGCAGCCCCCGCTCCGCGGCGAAGTACTCGCCGATCGTCCGGGTGCGCGAGCGCAGCCGGCGGTCTTCGTCGGCCAGGTCCCACCGGTCGACCATCGCGTTCAACTCGGCCCACGACCCCACCTCCGGCACCGGGACGAAGTGGTTGCGGCGGAAGTAGCCGATCTGCCCCTCAACACCGCCCTTCTTGTGGGCGCCGCCGATACCGGGCTGGCAGTAGAACGGCTCGATCCCCCAGTGCGAGCGGAACACGGTCCACCGCTCCGCTTCCAGCCGGTCCCTCGAGCGCCCCAGGATGCGTTCCACCGCGGCCCGCAGGTTGTCGTAGCGGATCCGGCCCCGCGGGACGCCGCCGAGCGTGCGGAACGCGTGCACATGGCCCTCGAAGAACGCCTCCTAACCGGCCGTGGCGAACACCCGGTGAACCGACTTGCCCGAATACGACAACCGCAGTGAGAACAGGAACGCCTTGGTGACCGCCCCGGCGAGGACGATCTGGACCTTGCCGAAGTCCACCTCCGCCTCGGCCCCGGGCAGGTGCGTCTGTGGCACGAAGAGCGCCTGCGGCCCCACCCCGGCGTCCCGCCGCACCTCCGGCCGTCGGACCTTCACGTAGGCGCGGACCATGGCATACGAGATGTCGCCGGCGTCGTGCTCGGCCGCCAACCGGTGAAAGATCCGCTGAGTGGTGTGCCGTTGCTTCGGCGGCGCGTCCAAGTCCGCCCGGAGCATCCCGTCGATCAGCGGCTTATAGGGGTCCAGCCGGGTTTCCCGGCGCCGGGACGGCTTCCGCTCACCCGGCCACTGCCCGTCCAACGCGCGTCGGACCGTCCGCCACGTGACGTTGTATTTGCGCTGCAAAGCCCGTTGGGATAAGTCGTGTTGCTGATGGTCACGCCGGATCGCGGCATACAGATCGACCTTCGACGACTTCCCCATCCGGCCTCCCGCGGCAGAAGCACACTCCACCGTCCCACCGCAAGGCCCCGTGTGACGTCAAAACAAGCCGACACCGCAAACTCGGTCAGAAGCTGACTCCCACCAACACCGAGAAACGACTCCCGCACTCAGTAACAAAGCCACGCATCCGCGAGCGCGATCTCGCCCGTGTTCCCTACACATTCCTTCGTCGGTCGCGCAACGCGGACGTGAGACGAGGTACCTCGGCGGGTGCGTGGGGGCTCGAGGTGGATCTCGACATTGCCGTCCTGTTGGATCATCCAGCCTGTGGCGAGGCCAGGCCAGGCCAGGAGCGGCGGTGCGAAGGCTGAACGGACACCCGTTCGGGAGAGCGGTGGTGATTGGGCCCGGGGAGTCCGACGAGGTGCCGTGGCGCGGGAGTGTGAATGGATGCGCGTTGTGGTCCACGCCCTCCGTGCCCAGCGGAGTTGCTGTGGGCATGGGCGGGCGAGGGGAGGGCAACGGGTCGGGAGCGCAGCCGAGTGGGCTGGCGGCCGGGGCATCGTGCCGAGGGTTTCGAAGCCGGGCCCGGTGGCGAAGGCGGGTTGCCTCCGCCACCGGGCGCTGTGTCAGTTCAGGCTCTGGGCGCTTTGGACGGGGGAGCCGGAGCGGCAACCCCAAGGGGAACAGCCGTCCGGGTCGCCCTCCTCCAGTTCCTCTTCCGGGATTTCGGGAGCCGGGGGAGTGGTGCGGTGTCGGCGGGGGCGGTGTGGGGCGGGCCCGTCGAGTGGCGCCTGGCCCAGGGGCATGAGGGAGCGGTGGAGGAACGCCTGGCCAAGGAGTTGCTTGCCGTTCTCGTTGCCTCGGGCGTTGCCTGCGCGTATGGCCTGATCGAAGGCGACCGCGTCGGCCCAGTCGTCGGGTCGGTTGTCTCGCATGTCACGCCATGTGGCGTTGCCGTGGAAGGGGCATCCGACGCATGCGCTTCGGGGGGTCGCGCCCCATCCGCGGGTTTACAGGAACCGGACGCAGTCCTCGGCGCTCATTCCGAGGTCGAGGAGCGGAAACACGTTGACGGCGTACTGGGCTTGCTCCGCTTTGACGGACACCCTGATGTTGCCCCGGTTTAACGGGCACAGATGTTGAGAGAGGTATGGTTCGGCGATCTTCCGAAGGAG
>NZ_JBSFEO010000100.1:0-14554 GCF_053594475.1 Embleya sp. NPDC001921 | reverse complement strand
GGGCACCGCGCAGTCGGGCATGTCCGGACTGACCCTGGCCAAGCCGCTGCAACTGCAGGGCAAGCCGGTCACCCGCGTGGAGAACATGTGCGCGACCGGGTCCGACGCGCTGCGCCAGGCGGCCTACGCGGTCGCGTCCGGCGCGTACGACATGGCCATGGCGGTCGGCGTGGAGAAGGTCAAGGACGGCGGCTTCCAGGGGCTGAACGCCTTCCCGATCCCCGGCGACGGCACCGCCCGCACGCTCACCGCGGCGGCGATGTTCTCCATGGTGGTGCCCGCGTACGGCGACAAGTACGGCGTGTCCGAGGCGGAGATGCGCGAGGTGTTGTCGCACATCGCGTCGAAGAACCACTACAACGGCGCGCGCAACCCGCGCGCGCAGTTCCGCAAGGAGATCGCGCCGGAGAAGATCTCCGCGATGCCCAAACTCGCGGGCCAACTGGGCGTGTTCGACTGCGCGGGCGTCGCCGACGGCGCGGCGGCGGCGATCGTGGTCCGGGCCGAGGACGCGCACCTGTACACGGACAAGCCGCTGTACATCAAGGCGCTGTCGCTGGTGGCGGGCAACGGCTCTGGGGTGATCGACCCGGAGTACGACTACACCACGTTCCGGGAGATCGCCGCGTGCGCGCGGGACGCGTACCGTCAGGCCGGCGTGGGCAACCCGCGCGAGGAACTCGCGATGGCCGAGGTGCACGACTGTTTCACGCCGACCGAACTGGTGCTGATGGAGGACCTGCAGTTCGCCGATCGCGGAACCGCGTGGAAGGACGTCCTGGCCGGCGCCTTCGATCTGGGCGGCCGGCTGCCGGTCAACCCGGACGGCGGGCTGAAGAGCTTCGGTCACCCGGTCGGCGCATCCGGACTGCGGATGATGTTCGAGGCCTGGCTGCAACTGCGCGGCGAGGCGCCGGCGGATCGACGGATCCCGGCGGACGGTCGCAAGCTCGCGCTGACCCACAACCTCGGCGGCTATCCGGGCGAGATGGTCTCCTTCATCTCCATCCTGGGCAACGAACTCGGCTGACCGCCCTTCCCCGCGCGTTGTTCGAAGGCCGTCGAGCCCGCGTCGGGTTTTGCTCGTCAAGGCTGGTGAGGGGCTCGATCGCGGTCGCGATCGAGCCTCTTTCGCCATCTCCGGACACCGGAAATGGGCAATCTGCCACAAGCATCATGGTTACCGTGGTTTCATCCGCGTCCGGGCCCTTGATGTGCGACAGTCATTGCACCCTGCCTCGTCATGTCCGGAGGAGCGCGAGCGGATGCGCGAACGGCCCGAACACCCCGTGGACGAACCCCTCGTGGTGGACCCGGCGCAATGGCTCGCGCACATCGACCGGATGCGGGCCGAACTCGAGGCCCTGCGCGGTGGTTTCGGCCCGCGCCCGGGGGCGGCCGGCGGCGGTTCGGGCGAGGACGCGGCGGCCGTCGAGGACGCGCACCGCCGGGGCCTGGTGTGCGATCTGCTCGCCGGCAGCCTCGGCCGGACGGCGGAGTATCTGGCTCGATTGAGCCTGGACACCGACGATCCCGAGCACCGCCAGGCCGATGATCCGGGCCTGGCGGCCAGCATCCCGGCACGCAGCGCGGTCCGGCCGCCGGACATCGGGCCGACCGCGCCGTTCGCGCTCGGTGACGTCGAGGACGTGGTGCTGCCGTGGCGGCACCTGCGCCGGTTGTTCGTCGAGCCGGACCCGCACGGGCTGTTGCCCGAGCAGCGCCGCACGGCCGCACCACCGGCGCCGGGTTCGGGACCGGTGGCCAGCGCCGAGTGGCATCTCGATCGCGACGACGTGCGCTGGTCCGACGAGATGTACACGCTCTTCGGCCGAGACCGCGCGCTCGGCCCGCTGCCGCTGGCCGAGTTGCCCGACCACGCGGCGACCGAGGACCGGGCGTTGGTCGCGGACCTGGTGCGCGAGCTGCTCGAACAGGCGAACGGCACCGAGGGCGAGTTCCGGATCGTGCGCGGTGACGGCAGCCGGGTGTCGGTCCAGTTCGTCGGCGAACCGGTGCTCGGCCCGGACGGAACCCCATACGCGGTCTGGGCGTTGCTCCGCGACATCACCGAACTGCGGCGCACCCAGGAGGCGTTGACAGAGACCCGGGCGCAGTTGCTGGCCCAGCGCCGACTGGTGCGCTCCGAGCACCGGATCGCCGCCGAGTTGCAGCGCGTGGTGATGCCGTGGTGGACCCGGCCGATCAGCCTGCCCGGCATCGAGGTGGCCACCCGGTACTTCCCGGCCGAGCAGGACTCGAAGGTCGGCGGCGACTGGTACGACGCACTCGCGCTGCCGGGCGGCGACGTGCTGCTCGCGGTCGGCGACATGTCCGGGCACGGGGTCGCCGCGGCGTCCGGGATGACCACGCTGCGCGGGGCGTTGCAGGGCGTGGCGATGACCGGGGCGGGGCCCGCCGCGATGCTGACCGCGCTGAACCGGATCGTGGTGCACACGCTGCCGGCGGACAAGGTGGCGACCGCGGTGTGCGCGCGATTCGACCCGGTGCGGCGGGTGTTGACCTGGGCCCAGGGCGGCCACCCGCCGCCGCTGCTGTACCGCGACGGTGTGGGACGGGCACTGTCCGCACCCTTCGGCGTGCTGCTGGGTGCGCTCGACGAACCGGAGTTCGTCGAGGACCGGGTCGAACTACGCCCCGGTGACGTGCTGTTGATCTTCACCGACGGCCTGGTCGAGCGCCGCGGGCGCGGCACCGAGGAGGCGGTCCGCGCCCTCCTCGGCCTGGGCCCGCGAGTACTCGGCGCGGACGCCAGGACGTGCGTGGACGTGGTGCTGAGCCGCCTGGGCCACACCCGCTACGAGGACGACGCGTGCGTGATGGCGGTGTGCGTGCGGTAGCGCCGCGCTCGGCTCGGGGATTTCGTTCCCACCCGCCCACCCGTCGCGTCGAGTGGGCGGGTCGCGGGCTTCGGGCGTCATGAGCCTTCGGCGAGTTCCTCGCGGAAGACACGCACCTCCGGCACGTCCCGATACCGGTCCGTGAGTCTGCGCAGTACCTCCAGGCGGTCCCACGTGCGTTTGGAGCTGACCTCGCCGGCGGCGCGGACCGCGAGGCGGGCGTGGTGGGCGCCCCGGTCGGGTTGGCCGTCCAACAAACAGGCGGAGGCCAGCGAGATCACGTCGAAGGTCTTGGACCGTTCGTGCCCGCGAGCACGCAACTCCAGGGCCCGCTGCGCGTGTTCCTGGGCCCGACCGGCCGCGGTGGGATCCACCTCGGCGAGCGTGCGGTACACCAGCGCCTGCATGCCGTGCAGATCGGCCGAGTCGAAGAAGGCCACCCAGTCCGGATCCTCGTCCGGGCGCGACCGGCCGAACTCGGCCTCGGCCCGGCCCAGGGTGCGCCGGCAGTCCGCGGCCCGCCCGAGCGCCGCCTGCGCCCACGCCTCGACGGTGTGGAACATCGCGCGCGTGGTCGCTCCCGCCCGATCGCCCGCCGTACGCTGCGCCAACTCGATCAACGCGAGCGCGTCCGCCGGGCGCTCCAGGTGCACCATCTGCCGGGCCGCGCGGGAGAGTGCCTCGGCCGCCCGCGGCAGGTCGCCCGCCTCCCGGGCCGCGTGCGCCGCGATCACGAAGTAGTTCTGCGCGGTCGGATCCAGCCCGACGTCGTGCGACATCCACCCGGCCAGCGCGGCCAGGTCGGCCGCCACGTTCCACAGCCGACGGGTGACCGGCAGCGGATTGGGATAGGTCAGCAGATTGCCGACCTCGTTCAACTGTCCGATCACCGCCTTGCGTTGCAGACCGCCGCCGCGATCCGCGTCCCAGGTCCGGAACACCGTGACCGCGCTCTCCAGCGCGGTCACCTCCTCGGCCCCGATCGGACCGGCGTCGGCGAGCCCGTACGAGACCGGGTCGGCCGGCGCGCCGCGCGCGTGGGGCAGGCCCGGTCCGGGGGTGAGCCAGCGATCGAAATTGGCCACCAGGGCAGGCCCCGCGACGAGCGCGAAGCCGCTGCCGGCGAAGCCGTGCCGGTTGAGCATCAGGTCCATGCCGGTGAACTCGGTCAGCGCGGTCACCGTGCGCTCGGTGCTCCACGGCAGGTCCTCCTGGACGACCTGCGCGTTGTGCCGGGGGCGACCGGTCAGGCCGAGGTCCTCGGAGGTGACGACACGCCCGAGCCGCTCGGTGAACAGGGCCGCCAGAACCCGGGGCACCGGGTCCCTCGGGCGCTCGCCGTCCTCCAGCCAGCGCCGGACCCTGGAGGTGTCCGTGGCAAGCTGGGGATGGCCCATCGCGGCTGCCCGGCGGTTGACCAGTCGGGCGAGTTCGCCCTTGGACCACCCGGTCAGGGCGAAGAGGTCGACCAGTTTGGTGTTGGGTTCCCGGCGCATTGCAAACCGCCCGTTGATGTGGGGACCGTGGCTCGAAAGCGTCCTGTACGAGGTCGCCTGCCGGACCGAGGCTAGCCCGGTCCGGAGCAGCCGGCTCCGATTCGCCATGGTTCGCCAGGGTCCGCCACGTGGATCACCACCCGGTTCTCGGAGTGTTGTGGATGGTGGATCCGGCACGTGGGCCCCCACCCGTCGCGCGGCCGGATCCGCCCCTCGGCAGCGCAGGAAGGTTTACATGTCATCCACGACGTCCACCACCCCCGGCCGCCCGCCCACGCCCGGTTCCGCGACCTCCCGGCCGGTCACCCCCGGTCCGAACAGGCGTTCCCCGTCCGGTGGTTCGGCGCCCGGCACGGTGGCGTCGACGAACACCGTGGTCGCGGCCAACGCCGCGGTCGCGACCGGTACGGCCGCGGCCGCCGGTGGAGCGGGCCCGGGAGCATCTCGCATGGCGCAGCAGGGTCCGGAGGCGGTGGCCGCGATCGCGGCCCGAGTCTGTCCCGGCTTCACCGCGGGGGCGGTGTTGCGGAGAACGCCGCGCTCCCTGCTCCTGTCCGGCTCGGTCGGTCGCGGCCCGGTGGTGGTGAAGTACCTGACCGACCCTTCACCGCACTGGCTCCAGCGATTCCGGCACGAGGTCAACGCGTACCGCACCTTCACCCGCCAACGACCGCCCGTGCGGGTCCCGCGCCTGATCGCCGCCGACCCCGAGCGCCGCATCCTGGTGATGGAACACGTGGCCGGCCGACCGGCCGCCAACGAACGCCACCCGGGCACCGCGATGGCCCGCGCCGACGTCCGCGCCGTCCTCAACGCGTTCACCACGCTCAACCGATGGAAGCCCCCGCCCGGGTCCTTCCCACTCGCGTTCGACTACCCGGCCCGCGTCGACCGGTACCACAAGCTCGGCCTGCTCACCGACCGCGACGCCGGCGACCTGGCCCAACTCCTGCGCGGCCTCAGCCGAGTGCCCGCGCAGTTCTGCCACGGCGACGCCGTCCTGTCCAACATCCTGCTCACCGCCCAGGGCGCGGCACTGGTCGACTGGGAGTCCTCCGGCTACCACCTGCCCGGCTACGACCTGGCCGTCCTGTGGACCCTCCTGGCCCGCGACCCGATGACCCGCCGCCAGATCATCCAGACCGCCCAACAATCCGGCTCCCTCTCCCGCGACGCGTTCCTGGTCAACCTCATGCTGGTCCTCGTCCGCGAAATCCGCCTCAACGACGTGGGCCCCGTCGCCGAAGACCAACGCCGCCTCCTCCGCCGCCTCCACGACGATTGCGGCATGGTCCGACGCGCGGTCCGAGCCGCGATCGGCACCCGCTGACCATCGCTCGGGCCACATGGCCCTGATGGGCCCACCCGACCCGGGCACACTCGGCTGCACCCGCGATGCACTTGGCTTTGCAGTTGCGCCCACCCGCCCACCCGTTGCGTGTGCGATTTAGGGCGGCGGGTTTTGGGTGGCCAGTGGGGCTGTGGGACTGGTCTGGCCCGGTGAGCGTGTTCTGTGGTTGCCGGGGGGTTGGGCGTGGTGGGTGGCGTCGAGTTGTGTACCCACCCGCTCCACCCGTTGCCTCTGGGGCGGCGGTGTGGGGTGGTCTGGCCCCGTGGCCCTGGGGGTGGTGGGCGAGGGTTGGTCTTTCCCTGCCGGCACCGGTGTTTCCGGCCCTCGGCCTGGCGTGGACGCTTGAGGTCGCGCGGGCGCGGGGTGGGGTTCAGGGGCGACGCGAGGGGTTTGGGACGCGAGCGGGCTTGGATTGAATGCTGCGGCCCCCGGTGTGGCTGCCCGCCGGTGGTGGGTTGGCTGCGGAAAGGGGTGGGCTTTCCCTCGGTCGCCGAGCTTGGCTGCGGTTTGGCGCGTCAGCGCCCCGACACCGGCGAGACCTCGTGATCGACGCGCGAAGCGCGGAGAGCGGCGGAGCCGCAGACTTTGACTTCGTGGCCCGGAGCGAAGCGGAGGGACACGAAGTCACGAGCGAGGGGCCGCCTTTTTTCTCGGAGGAGCTTGCGGGGGAGAGAAAAAAGGTGGTCCCTCGCGAGCCGGCGACGAAGTCGCCCAACAAGCAGCAACGCTGCGGGACACGACTCTGGCCACCCGACTCGCTCCACCCGCGACCCCGGCCCTTCAGCCGGCTCGACTCGCGACCCAGGCCACCCGGCCCGCTCCACCCGCGACCCCGGCCCTCCAGCCGGCTCGACTCGCGACCCAGGCCACCCGACCCGCTCCACTCCCGACTCGGGCCACCCGACCCGCTCAACCCGCGACTCGCGCACCTCAGTCGGCTCTACCCGCGACCCAGGCCCTCAGCCCGCGCCACTCCCGACCCCGGCCACCCCGACCGGCCCCACCCGCGACTCAGCCCACCCCGGCCCTCATGCCCCGAACGAGTCCGAGGGGATCGGCTTCAGCAACTGAAAAACGTCGTCGGTGATCGGCCGGTCCCACGTCACGATTCGTACCAGGACGTTGTCGCTCCGGTCGAACTCCACACACGCGAGGCGGCCCTCGGCGTACTTGACCTTGCGGATGATCAGCAGGTCGTCGCCGAGCATGACCGGGGTGTCCTCGGTGGACAACTCCTCGGGCATCTCTTCGTGGCCCAGGGCCGCGACCAACTGCTGGGCCTCGATCCGGCCGACACCTTCCTCACGCGCGGGCGAACCCGGGGGCAGGTTGCCGATCAGCATCGCGGGGCCGCGGTTGGCCAGCAGGTCGTACCGGACGAAGATCCCCTGGCAACTGCCGTCCTCCCCCGGCAACATGGCCACGATCACGGAGCCGGGCCAGTCGGTGAACGGGATGGCGAGAACGTCGAAATCCGGCCCGGACGGGGGGCGGCGGCGCAGGAAACCCATACAGACATGCTAGTGGCCCCTCGCCATGCGGCCGGCCACCCACCGGCGACACCAAGCCCAAGACCCAAAACCAAAGCCCAAGACCCAAAAACCGAGACCCGGAAGCCCAAAGGCCGGGTCACCCCAGCCCTGGACACCCAAGGCCGGGTCACCCAAGGCCAGGAAGCCGACCCCGAGCCCCCTCAAGCCCCAGCCCACCCAAACTCAACCCAAACCGACCCAAAAACGCCCCAAGGCCCGCACCCTGCACGGGCGCGGGCCTTGCTAGGTCTGCGGTCCGTTGCCGGAGCCGCGGGACCGATTCAGAGCGGGCGAACCATCTCGGCCTGCGGGCCCTTCTGACCCTGCGTGACCTCGAACTCCACGCGCTGGTTCTCCTCCAACGAACGGTAGCCGTTCGTCTGAATGGCGGAGAAGTGGACGAAGACGTCAGCGCCGCCGTCGTCCTGCGAGATGAAGCCGTAGCCCTTGTCGGCGTTGAACCACTTGACCGTACCGGTGGCCATGTCTTGATTCCTTCACGTAACCCACAGACACCACACCTCGTGATGCCCGGGTCGCGAACCGTCGAGTGGTCCCACTCCCCGCGTTACCCCGGGATGCCCTCGCTGTGAGGAGCGAAAAACGCCCACGGCTGTTGATGTCCGCAGGCGTTGGACGTGCGAGGGAACTACATCTACTGCTGCAACCGCGGACAACGCTACATGCCAACGACTGCTCCGCAACAGCCCTTCGCAGCGCGAATCCGACCGTCACCAAAGCGGTTAACGGGGGGCATAGCCGGCACACGCCGCACGGTTCATCCGCGTGGGTGACACAACTGGGCGCAACCAAGGGCTGACCAAGCGTCAGTCGAGACCACCACTCGAACACCCCCGAACACATCCCGAACCCACCCGCTCGCCCCTCGAACCCCCTCCGAACCACCCCCCCCGAGCCCCCGAACACCCCCCAACCCTCTCCCCCGGACCACCCTCTCCCTCTCCGCCCCTCCCCACCCCCTCCGCACCACCCCCAACCCCCGTCGACCGCACGGATGTTCACTCGACCTTCGCGCCAACGCCACCGATTCATAGCCGGCCCTTCGCGCCGCTTGCCTACCGTTTCGGTATGGCCGCCCCGACCGCCCTACCCGCGCCCCCGAAGCCCGCGCACGTGCCGTCACCGTCGCGGGTCGCGCCCGGCCCGCCGGTCGTGCCGGCTCCGGACCGGATGCCCCGAGTACGGCTGCGGCGCCTGCGCCAGGTCGGCGCGGTCTCGGCCCGGGTGTACGGGTTCGTCGCGCTGGTCCTGGTCGGCATCGTCGCCCTGGCCGCGGTGATCGCGGTCGGCGCCGGCAACGCCCGGTCCGGGCTCGGCGAGGTCGCGGACACCTCGGCTCCGCGCGCCGCGGCCGCCGCGGACCTGTACTTCGCACTCGCCGACCTCGACGCCCAGGTCGCCAACGTCCTCCTGGTCGGCTCGGACGAGACGATCGGCAATCGACAGTTGGCGCTGCGCCAGATGCGTGAACGGCGCGCCCGGATCACCGTCGACATCCAGGCGCTCTCCTCCGGCGGCGCACCCACCGCGACCGTCGGCGCGCTGATCGACGGACTCGGCCGCTACGACGCGTACGTCGCGCAGGCACGGCTGGCCGACGAACAGGTCCAGGACCGTCCGGCCGGGCGCCCGCCGATACTCGCGCTCAACTACTTCGCGAGCGCGACCACAATCCTGCACGACGACCTGTTGCCGGCCGCCGACGCGCTCGGTCGCGGTGCGGAGGAGAAGCTCGCCTCCGACGCGGACTCCGACGGCACGCACGCGCGTTGGGCCGCGCTGGCGGTCGGGCTGGTCGGCCTCGTCCTGGTGGCCTGCCTGATCATCGGCCAGGTCTGGTGGGCCCGCCGGTTCCACCGCGTCCTCGTGCCGGGGCTGGCCGCGGTGACCATCGCGGTGGCCGCGCTCACCGGCACCGCCGCCGCACTGTTCACCGACCACGCGTCCCGCCTGCGCGACGCGCAGACGCAGGCGTTCGATCCGTTCCTGGCGCTGGCCCGGGCCCGGGCCACCGCCTCGGACGCGAACGCGGACGAGAGCCGGTTCGTGATCCTGCCCGACCGCGCCCGGGCGTACGCCGAGAGCTTCGCCGCCAAGTCCGCTCAGCTCGAGCGCGTCGTGCCCAACGAGCGCGTCGCCACCCGCCTGGAGGCCTTCCGGCGCGACGACCGCACGCTGCGCGCGGCGGTGGCCGAGGGCCGGCTGGATGTCGCCGTCGGCCTGGCCACCAAGGTGGGTCGAGGCAACCTGGCCTTCGACTTCTACGACTACCAGACCTCACTCGCCCAGGTCGCGAACGCGAACCTGGCCGATTTCGAGCGCCGTACCGACGGTGCCGACGACGCGCTCGGCGGCTGGCCGTGGGTCCCGATCGCGGTCCTCGGGGTGTGCGTGGTCCTCGTCCTGGCGAGCGCCCGCCCGCGCCTGCGGGAGTACGCGCCGCGCTGACCGCGCCCGTGTCGAGGCCGGAGCCCGAGCCTCGCGCCGGCCCATCGGTCCGGCCCCACCGCACATCTTTGCCCCAGTCAAGTGTTCCTGGCGGTCGACAGCGTCACAGTTTCCGAAGGGCCTCCAAACGATATTGCCTCTGGAATATCGCCGGGCCCACGCCTTACGCTCCGCCCATGGAATTCAACCTTGCCGACCTCTTCGAGCGCGCGGCCGGGGAATACCCCGAACGCGAGGCGATCGTCGCGAACGGTGAACGCCGCACATATGCCCTTCTGGAGGAGCGGGCGAATCGCCTCGCCCATCACCTTCGGGACTCCGGTGTGCAGCCGGGTGATCATGTCGCGGTCTACGCCTTCAACATCATCGAATGGGCGGAGGCGATGCTCGCGATCTACAAGATCCGAGCCGTCTGCATCAATGTGAATTTCCGCTATGTCGCGGATGAGCTGGCCTATCTGCTGGACCAGGCCAAGCCCGTCGCGCTGGTCTTCCAGCGGCAGTTCACCGACCGGGTCGCCGAGGTCGCGCCCAAGGTCGCCTCGCTGCGCCACCTGCTGGTGGTCGAGGACGGCACCGAACCGGCGGGCGAGGGCATGGTCACCGCCGAGTCGCTGGGTGCGGTGCGGTACGAGGACGCGATGGCGGCGGGCTCGCCGGAGCGCGACTTCCAGCCGCGGTCGGCCGACGACCTGTACCTGCTGTTCACCGGCGGGACCACCGGTCTGCCCAAGGGTGTCGTGTGGCGCCAGGAGGACGTGATCTTCGCCCTCGGCGGCGGCATCGACCCCACCAACGGCGAGCGCATATCCCGGCCCGAGGAGATGGTCGAGAAGGGCCGCAACGGCCAGATGACCACCTTCCCGATCGCGCCGCTGATGCACGGCGCGACCCAGTGGGGAGTGCTCCAGAACCTGGCCAAGGGCCACCGCGTGGTGCTGATCGACAAGTTCGACGCGCACAGCGTGTGGGAGACGGTGGTGGCCGAGCGGATCAACGTCGTCCTGATCACCGGTGACGCGATGGCCCGCCCGCTGCTGGAGTCCCTCGACGAACCGCGCGACGGTCGCGAGTCCTACGACCTGTCCTCCCTGTTCGCCCTCTCCTCCAGCGCGGCGCTGTTCTCGCCGTCGCTGAAGGAGGAGTTCATGGAGCGCCTGGGGATCGTGGTCAGCGACGCCATCGGGGCCTCCGAATCGGGCGCCAACGGCGTGGGCGTCGCGGTGAAGGGCCAGACCGAGCAGCAGAGCGGGATCACCGTGAAGGCGGTGCCCGACTCGGTCGTGCTGGACGAGGACCTCAACCCGCTGCCCGCCGGGGTGGTGGGCCGCCTCGGCCGCAAGGGCAACATCCCGCTGGGCTACCTGGGCGACCCGGTCAAGACCGCCGAGGTCTTCCGGACCGGCCCGGACGGCACCCGTTACGTGGTGCCCGGCGACTACGCCCGCCTGGAGGGCGACGGCCGGATCACCCTGCTGGGCCGGGGATCGGCGACGATCAACTCCGGTGGCGAGAAGATCTTCACCGAGGAGGTCGAGGGCGCGGTCAAGGCCCACCCCGAGGTCTACGACGCGATCGTGGTCGGCGTCCCGCACCCGCGCTGGGGCCAGACCGTCGCGGTGGTCGTGCAGCCGCGCGAGGGCCGCTCGCCGAACCTCGCGGACATCCAGGAGCACTGCCGCACCAAGATCGCCGGATACAAGGTGCCCCGGGTCCTGCGCATCGTCGAGCGGACGCAGCGCACGCCCACCGGAAAGCCCGACCTGCCCTGGGCGCTCGCGGTGGCCTCGGCCCCGGAAAGCGCATCCGACGCCACGGCGGAAGCCGCGCCGGAATCCGCCTGACGGAACGCGGTTCGAAAAGATTCGTCACCCGCGAGAAAGACGCCGAATACACCGCCCGGGATATCCCGGACGGTGTATTCGTATATCGCCTCAGACCGCTCGCTCGCGCCCCTCCCAATAGGGATCGCGCAACCGCCTCTTCTGCAACTTCCCATTCGGGTCGCGCGGCATCGCGTCCACGAAATCGACGGTGCGCGGGCGCTTGTACGTGGCGAGCTGCTCCCCGCAGAACGCGAGCAATTCCGCGGCCAGATCCGGCCCTGCCGCGAAGCCCTCGTTCGCCTCGACGACCGCCTTGACCTCCTCGCCCCAGTCCTCGTGCGGGATGCCGAACACCGCCACGTCGCCGACCGCGGCATGCCGCAGCAGCGCGCTCTCGATCTCGGCGGGGTAGATGTTCTGGCCACCGGAGATGATCATGTCGATCTTGCGGTCGCGCAGGTACAGGTAGCCGTCCTCGTCGAGCAGGCCCACGTCGCCGACGGTGAACCAGTCACCGATCCGGCCCTTGCGGGTCTTCTCCTCGTCCTTGTGGTACTTGAACTTCCCGGCCCGCATCAGCATGTACACGGTGCCGATCTCGCCCGCCGGCAGCCGATTGTCGTCGTCGTCGAAGATGCCGATCTCGCTGATCGGCCAGGCCTTGCCCACCGTGCCGGGCCGATCCAGCCACTCCTGCGCGGAGCAGAACGTGCCGCCGCCCTCGCTGGCGGCGTAGTACTCCTCGACACACAGCCCCCACCACTCGATCATCCGCCGCTTGACGTGATCGGGGCAGGGCGCGGCGCCGTGCACGGCGTGCCGCATCGACGACACGTCGTAGTTGGCCTTGATCTCCTCGGGCAGTTGCAGGAGTCGGTGGAACTGGGTCGGCACCATGTGCGTGTGGGTGACCTTGTAGCGGTCGATCACCCGCAACATCTCCTCGGGCCGCCACTTGTCCATCAGCACCACGGCGTGCCCGATGTGCAGCGACTGCTGGGCGTGCTGGAGCACGGCCGTGTGGTAGAGCGGCGAGCCGACCAGGTGCACGTTGTCGTCGTGCGGCTTGACACCGTAGATCAGCAACGTGCCGCCGTACCGGGCGTCTTCGGGCAGGCCCGCGGACAACGGCCGGCGCACGCCGCGCGGGCGACCGGTGGTGCCCGAGGTGTAGTTCATCGTCATGCCGACGCCGCGATCCGCGGGCAGGTCCGCCGACTGCCCGTCCGTCAACTCTACGAACGGCCGGAAGCCGGGCACCGCGCCGACCGCGAACCGCGCGGTCGCGGGCAACTTCGCCTCGTCCGCGGCGGCCACGATCGTGTCCGCGAACCGCTCGTGGCCGATCACCACCTTCGACTCGCTGTCCGCGAGGATCCAGGCGATCTCGGGGCCGACCAGGTGGTGGTTGACCGGGACCATGTACATCCCGGCCTGCGCCGCGGCCATGTACGCCACGATGTACTCGGCGCAGTTCGGCAGGATCACGCTGAAGACGTCGCCCGCACCGAGCCCCGCCGCCCGCAGACCGTGCACGAGCCGGTTCGACGCGGCGAACAACTCGCCCGCGGTCCACTCGGCGCCATCGGGGTCGACCAGCGCGAGCCGGTCCGGATTGGCCTGCGCATGGGCCCAGAAGCCGTTCGCCACGTGCGGTTCCCTTCGAGCTGACCAGTTACTTGACAATGTCGTACATTGTGGCGGCAGCACGCCCAGAAAGAAAGGGGACCTTACTTATTACCGACGGCTCTCCACTGTGGCCTCCACGACAACGCCGGCAACGTCGGCAGAACCGGCGGTGCCGGCGGTACCGGCGGCCTCGGGGCAAGGCAGCCGGGAGACCGACGGTTCGACCTCCGGGCCCAGCCGCTCCATCGCGCCGCGGATGTGCACCGACGGGTACACCGCGCGAATCACCGGCGTGGCCGCGCCCACGACCCGACGCAACACCTTGAGTCCGGGGCGGGCCACCGTCGACGGCAGCCCGCGATACCCGTACAGATCCTTGGCCCACCGCGGCAGCGCGGCATACGCCGACTCGGCGACCTGGCGCCACAACACCTCACGCCCGAGCACGAGCACGAACGGCACCGGTGGTCGACGCAGGAAATCGAAGACGCCGCGCGCCTCGTCCGACATGGCAAGCGTCGGTCGGATCTCCTCGAAGTAGCGCTCCAACTCGGCCACGGAGCCCGGGACTTCCTCGGGCCCGAGCCCGACCAGCTCGGCCGAGCGGCGCTGTTCGGCCAGATACAGATCGGCGCGTTCGTCCGTCATCGGGAACCCGGCCCGCCTGGCGACCGACAGATACGACCCGACCTCCGCGCAGTGGATCCAGCGCAGCAGTTCCGGCTCGTCTATGCGATACGCCTGTCCCGTGTCGGGGTCGACCGCCTTGAGCATGGTGTGGATCCGCCGCACCCGCGCCCCGGCGCGCTCGGCCGCGGTCCGTGTCCCGTAGGTCGTCACCCCGACGAAGTCCGCAGTACGGATCAGCCGCCCCCACGGGTCCTTGCGAAAGTCGGAGTTCTGCACGACCCCGCGCACCGCCCGAGGATGCAACGCCTGAAGATAGAGCGCCCGCACGCCGGCCACCCACATCACCGGATCCGCGTGCAACTGCCACGTCACCGAATCGGGACCGAACAGCCCGACCTCGTCGTCCTGCTGCGACACACCCACCGGTACACCTTCCCGACCCGAACCCCGTCTCGGACTACGAGAGTACGTCCCTGGCCGCGTCGCCGAGGAAGCCTGCCTGCGGCCCGGCCCGGTCCGGCCTTCCCGGCCCGGTCCGGCCCGGGAAGCCTCTCGCCGGTCCCGGTGTCTTCGGGCGTGCGCGATCGCAACCCTGAATTCCGAAGGCCCGGATCCGGGAAACGCAAAAGGCCCGCCCCCGAAAAGGGGCGGGCCTTTCACACGTTGATTCCGGCGGCGTCCTACTCTCCCACACCCCTTCGAGTGCAGTACCATCGGCGCTGGAGAGCTTAGCTTCCGGGTTCGGAATGAGACCGGGCGT
>NZ_JBSFEO010000099.1:0-14832 GCF_053594475.1 Embleya sp. NPDC001921 | reverse complement strand
CCCGTCCTCCTCCAACCCACCATCGAACAACTCACCACCACCGGCCACCACACCTACATCGAAACCAGCCCCCACCCCGTCCTCACCCACCCCATTGGCGACACGACCAACGACCCCAACGTCCATGTCGTGGAAACCCTCCGCCGCGACCAAGGCACCCACCACCACTTCACCACCAGCCTCGCAACCCTCCACACCCACGGCACCAACCACGCACTGACCTCACACATCCCGCCGGCCGACCACACCGACCACGACCCCGCGCTCCCCACCTACGCCTTCCAGCGTCGGTCCTACTGGCTGGACGTGCGCACCCGGAGCACCGACGTCGCCACCGCCGGACTCAGCGCGTCCGGGCACCCGTTCCTCGGTGCCACGGTCGAACTCGCCGAATCCGGCGTCCGGTTCCTCTCCGGCCGGATCTCGCTGCGAACCCACCCGTGGCTCGCGGACCACGCCGTCCTGGACACGGTTCTGCTGCCCGGCACCGCGTTCGTCGATCTCGCGCTGCACGCCGCCGAGACCACCGGCGCGCCCGCCATCGAGGAACTCACCCTCGAAAGCCCGCTGATCATTCACGGCGGCGGGGCCGTCCGGCTTCAAGTCGCGCTCACCGCCCCGGACGAGACCGGCCGGCGCACCATCACCATCCACTCCCGCACCGACGACCCGAACGCCGACCAACCCTGGACCCGACACGCCGCCGGCACCCTCGCGGCTCCGGACGTCGCCGCGCGCACCGGGTCCTCCGCCTCGGCGCCGTGGCCTCCCGAGCACGCGACCGCCATCGACGCCGACGAGTTGTATGCCGCGCTGGCCGCCGTCGGGTACGGATACGGCCCGGTCTTCCAGGGTGTCCGGGCCGCCTGGCGGGTCGGCGACGAACGCTTCGCCGAGGTCACCCTCGCTGCCGAACAACGGGATGGCGCTGCCGCGTTCGGGATCCATCCGGCGCTCCTGGACGCCGCGCTGCACGCGGGACTCGACACCGGGCCGGGGTCGCCCGGTGGGCCGAGGTTGCCGTTTTCCTTCCGAGGTGTGCGCCTGCTCGCCACGGGTGCCGACACGCTCCGCGTCCACCTGGCCCCCGCCGGGCCCGACGCCCTCGCCCTCTCCGTGACCGACACCACGGGTGAACCGGTCCTGTCCGTCGACTCGTTGGCCCTGCGCCCGATCCCGGACGGCGGCCTGGCCACGACCGGCACGGGCCGCGGCGGTTCGCTCCATCACCTCGACTGGGTCCCGACGCCACTCACCACCGAGACCGCACCGACGGTGGCGATTCTCACCGCGTTCACCGACCCTGCCGCTCTCGCCCACCGCCCCGCCGTGGTCGGGACTACGTACGCCGATTGGCCCGAGTTGCACGCCGCCGTCGAGGCCGGGTCCGGCGTACCGGACGTCGTGCTGATCACGGTGCCCGCCTCGGAATCCGCTCCGCCGGATCCGATCGCACAGGCCCACGCCGGCACCCGGCACGTACTGCGCGTGGTGCAAGCCTGGCTCGCCGACGCACGGTTCGAGGCCTCCCGATTCGCCGTGCTGACACATCGCGCGGTCGCCGCGAAGGTGGGCGAGGAGGTGCCCGGCCTGGCCGGCGCGCCGCTGTGGGGCCTGCTCCGCACCGCCCAGGCGGAGTACCCGGACCGCTTCGTACTGATCGACACGGACGGCCACGCCTCCTCCGTGGCGGCGATCGGGTCTGCGCTGGGCTCCGGCGAGCCACAGCTCGCCCTGCGCGAAGGCGGCGTGTTCCTTCCCCGGTTGGTACGAGCGAACGACGAGGCCGCCCAGGCTCGGACCGCCCGCCCGCTCGACCCGAACGGCACCGTCCTGATCACCGGTGGCACCGGCACCCTCGGCCGCCTCGCCGCACGACACCTCATCACCGAACACGGCGCCAAACACGTTCTGTTGGCCAGCCGCAGCGGACCCGAAGCCGACGGCGCCGCAACGCTCCGGCAGGAACTCAGCGCTCTCGGCGCACAGATCACCATCACCGCATGCGACACCGCCGACCGCACCGCACTCGCCGAACTCCTCGGCGGCATCCCCGGCGACCACCCCCTCACCGCCGTCGTCCACACCGCCGGCACGTTGCGCGACGCGGTCGTCACGGGCCTCACGGGCGAACATCTCGACAGCGTCCTGCGGCCCAAGATCGACGCCGCCTGGTACCTGCACGAACTCACCCGCGACCACGACCTCGCCCACTTCGTCCTCTACTCCTCCGTCACCGCGACGCTCGGCAACGCCGGACAGGGCAACTACACGGCCGCGAACGCGTTCCTCGACGCGCTGGCCGAGCACCGCCACGCGCGGGGCCTGCCCGCCACGTCCCTCGCCTGGGGCCTGTGGGCCGAGAGCAGCGGAATGACCGGACACCTGGACGGGGCCGATCTGGCCAGGATGTCCCGCGGCGGTGTCGTGCCGTTGGCGACCGACGAGGGGCTGGGCCTGTTCGACGCCGCCCTGCGGACCGGCCGCCCGACGGCCGTGCCCGCCCGCCTGGACCCGGCCGCGCTGCGCGCCCGCGCGGTCGCCGGGCCGATCCCCGCCGTACTGCGTGGCCTGGTGCGCGTCCCGGCCCGGCGGGTGGCGGATCCGACGGCGACCGCGGCCGGCACCTGGGCCGAACGGCTGGCGGCCCTGCCCGTCGAACGCCGCGAGAGCGAGCTGCTCGACGCGATCCGCTCCGGTGTGGCCGTCGTGCTGGGTCACACCACGTCCGAAGTCGTGGACACCGAGCGCACGTTCAAGGAGCTGGGCTTCGACTCGCTGACGGCCGTCGAACTGCGCAATCGGCTCACCGGCACGACCGGCGTACGACTGCCCGCGACCCTGATCTTCGACTACCCGACGCCCGCCGCGCTCGCCGGATTCCTGCGCTCGGAGGTCCTGGGCGTACCGGACGGCGACACGGCGGCCGGCTCGATCGGGCCGGTCCGGGCGGCGGACGACGATCCGATCGTCATCGTGGCGATGAGCTGCCGCTACCCGGGCGGCGTCCGTACCCCGAACGATCTGTGGGACCTGGTCGTCGCCGGCAAGGACGTGATCGGCGGCTTCCCCACCGGACGCGGCTGGGACCTGGACGGGCTGTACGACCCGGATCCCACGCGGGCCGGTCGGTCCTACGCCCGCGAGGGCGGATTCCTGTACGACGCCGAGGGATTCGATCCCGACTTCTTCGGGATCAGTCCGCGCGAGGCGCTCGCCACCGACCCGCAGCAGCGACTGCTGCTGGAGACCGCGTGGGAGGCGTTCGAGCGCGCCGGGATCGAGCCGACCTCGCTGCGCGGCAGCCGTACCGGCGTGTTCACCGGCGTGATGTACAACGACTACGGGTCCCGACTGCTGAGTCGGGCGCCGGAAGGGTTCGAGGGCTACCTCGGCAACGGCAGCGCGGGCAGCGTCGCGTCCGGCCGGGTCTCCTACACCTTCGGCCTGGAGGGCCCCGCGGTCAGCGTGGACACCGCGTGCTCGTCGTCGCTGGTCGCACTGCACCTGGCCGCGCAGGCCCTGCGGCAGGGCGAATGCACGCTCGCGCTCGCCGGCGGCGTGACCGTGATGGCGACGCCCAACGTGTTCATCGAGTTCAGCCGCCAGCGCGGGATGGCCCCGGACGGCCGATGCAAGTCCTTCTCCGCGTCGGCCGACGGCGCGGGCTGGAGCGAGGGTGCCGGATTGTTGTTGCTGGAGCGGCTCTCCGACGCCGAACGCAACGGCCACCCCGTCCTCGCCGTCCTGCGCGGCTCCGCCGTCAACCAGGACGGCGCCAGCAACGGACTCACCGCACCCAACGGCCCCTCCCAACAACGGGTGATCCGGCAGGCCCTCGCCAGTGCCGGTCTGACGGCGAATCAGGTGGACGCGGTGGAGGCCCACGGCACGGGTACGAAACTCGGCGACCCGATCGAGGCACAGGCACTGCTCGCCACCTACGGCCAGGACCGAGCCGCCGAACTCCCCCTCTACCTCGGCTCGTTGAAATCCAACATCGGCCACACCCAGGCCGCCGCCGGCGTCGCCGGTGTGATCAAGATGGTCCTCGCCATGCGGCACGGCATACTGCCCAAGACGCTGCACGTCGACGAGCCGTCACCACACGTCGACTGGACCGCAGGCGCGGTCACCCTGCTCACCGAGGCCGAACCGTGGCCCGACACCGACCACCCCCGCCGCGCCGGCGTCTCCTCCTTCGGCATCAGCGGCACCAACGCCCACCTCATCATCGAGCAGGCACCCACCGTCGAACCCGACACGGCACCGGCGGCCGATCCGACCACCGCGGCCGGCGATGCCCGCCCCGTCCCGTGGGTACTGAGCGCACGCAGCCCGCAAGCGCTCCGCGATCAGGCCGAGCGGCTGCACGCGTACGTCACCGCGCGGCCCGACGCCGACCCGGCCACGATCGCGCGCACCCTGGCCACGCGACGGACCACCTTCGACCACCGCGCGGCCGTGATCGGCGCCGCTCACCAGGACTTCCTGACCGGCCTCACCGCCCTCACCCAGGGTCGGACCGGCCCGACGACGGTCCGGAGCCGACACGTCGGCGGCCTCGGCGGGACCGCGTTCATGTACACCGGGCAGGGCAGCCAACGCCCCGGCATGGGCACCGAACTTCGCGCCGCCCACCCCGTGTTCGCCGAAGCCTTCGACGAAGCCGTCGCCCACCTGGACCCCCACCTGGACCGACCGCTCCGCGACGTGATCGACCACCACCCCGAACTCCTCAACCAGACCCGCTACACCCAACCCGCCCTCTTCGCCCTACAAACCGCACTCCACCACCTGCTCGCCCACCACGGCATCACACCCGACTACCTCATCGGCCACTCCATCGGCGAACTCACCGCCGCACACCTCGCCGGAGTCCTCACCCTCCCCGACGCCGCCACCCTCGTCACGGCCCGAGCCCGCCTCATGCAAACCGCGCCCACCGGCGGCACCATGATCGCCATCACCGCCGCCCCGGACGAACTGGCCGAACTCCTCGACGGACACCAACACCTCGTCTCCATCGCCGCGCACAACGCACCCCGGGCCACCGTGATCTCCGGCGACCGCGAACTCTGCCTCCACATCGCCGAACAAGCCCGGGCAACCGGTCACAAGACCAAGGAACTCAAGGTCAGCCACGCATTCCACTCACCCCACATGGACCCGGTGCTGGACGAGTTCCGGGACGTCGCGGCATCGCTGACGTATCACGCACCGCATACCCCGATCGTCTCCGACACCACCGGCACCATCGCCACCACCGGGCAACTCACCGACCCCACCTACTGGACCGAGCACATCCGCCGCGCCGTCCGCTTCCACGACGGCATCACCACCCTCCACCACAAAAACGTCACCACCTACATCGAACTCGGACCCGACACCACCCTCACCACCCTCGCCCGGGAGACCGTCGAAGGCCTGCGCTCGGCCGACCCCGCCGAGGAGGCGTCGTCCGTCTTCATCCCGACTCTGCGCCGCAAGCAGCCGGAAGCCCCGGTCCTGCTCACCGCCGTCACACAGGCCCGGCTGGGCACGAGCACCCCGGTTTGGGGCGCCGTGCTCGACGCCGACGGCCCGATCGTCGAGGATCTGCCCACATACGCGTTCCAGCACGAGCCGTACTGGCTCCAGGCGCGGGCGGATACCGACGTCGCCGCCGCCGGGCTGGACGCGAGCGACCACCCGCTCCTCGCCGCCGCACTCCCCCTCGCCGACAACGACGGACTCATCCTCACCGGACGCCTCTCCCGCACCACCCACCCCTGGCTCACCGACCACACCGTCCTCGACACCACCCTCCTCCCCGGCACCGCCTTCATCGACCTCGCCCTGCACGTCGCCGAGCACTTCGGCCACGACGGCGTCGAGGAGTTGACGCTGCACGCGCCGCTCGTGCTGCCGGACACCGGGAGCGTGCAGATCCAGGTCACGGTGGGCGAGGCGGACGACTCGGACCGGCGTACGGTGACCATCCACTCCCGGCCCGAGCAGTCCGAGGCGGGTGGTGACGACGGCCAGGCGTGGACCGTGCACGCGTCCGGGGTGGTCACCTCGTGGGACGTCGACGAACCCGAATCGGCGGGCGAGGGCATCTCCTCGGCCTGGCCGCCGGCGGGGGCCACCGCCGTGGACGTCGACGCGCTGTACGACACGCTCGGCGCCGCCGGTCTCGGGTACGGGCCCGCCTTCCAGGGGCTGCACGCGGTGTGGCGGCTGGGCGACGACCACCTCTACGCGGAGGTACGCCTGCCCGAGGAGGTCGAGCCCGCCGGCTTCGGCCTGCACCCGGCCCTCCTGGACGCCGCGCTGCACCCGCTCGCCTTCGCCGCGCTCGCCGACGAACCCGACCGCGTGCCACTCCCGTTCACCTGGACCGGGGCTCGCCTGCACCGGACGGGTGGGCCCGGTCCGAGCACCCTTCGGGTCCGGCTCACGACCGTCGGGAACACCGCCGCGCTCACCCTCACCGACGCCGACGACAAGCCCGTCGCCACGATCGACACCCTTGCGCTGCGCCCGTACACCGCGCGGCCCGCGAGCGACGAACATCTCCACCACGTCGAGTGGAGGCGCGCGGCCGAGGTGGGCGACGCGAGCGATTCCGGCTGGACGCTGCTGGCGCCGGAGACCGACCCGCTCGGCACGGAGGCGGCGGCGATCCACCCCGACCTCGCGGCGCTCCTGGACAGCCTGGATCGGCACACACCCGCCCCGGCGACCGTGGTCGCGGTGATCGTCTCGCACGTCGGCGACCGGGCGGCGAGCGTGCACGCCACCACCCGGGACACCCTGGCACTGCTCCAGGCCTGGTCGGCCGACGACCGTCTGGCCGACACCCGCCTGGTCCTGGTCACCCGCGACGCCGTCGCCGCCCATGCCGACGAGGATCCGCACAATCTGGCCGCCGCCGCGCAATGGGGCCTGGTCCGCACGGCGCAGACCGAGCACCCGGATCGATTCGTGCTGATCGACCTCGACGGGCACGAAGCCTCCCGGCTCGCGTTCGGCGCGGCGTTGGCCTCCGGCGAGCCGCAGCTCGCGGTGCGTGCGGGAGCGGTACTGGTACCCCGACTGGTGCGCTCCGGCGCGGTCGGGTCAGGGCACGTCACGCCGCCGTCCGCCGGCGGGACGGTGCTGATCACCGGTGGTACCGGCGCCCTGGGTCGGCTTATCGCCCGGCATCTGATCACCGAATACGGAGTCCGGCACCTGCTGTTGGCCGGCCGCCGCGGCCCGGACGCCGACGGCGCCGCCGAACTCGCCGCCGAACTCGGCTCGCCGAGCGTACGGATCACCATCGCCGCGTGCGACACGGCCGACCGCGCGGCCCTGGCCGCCCTGTTGCGCACGATCCCCGCCGAGCACCCCCTGACCGCCGTCGTGCACGCCGCCGGCACCGTACGGGACGCCACCCTGGCCGCGCTCACCGACGAGCACGTCGACGCGGTCCTGCGGCCCAAGGTGGACGGCGCCTGGTACCTGCACGAACTCACCCGCGACCTCGACCTCACCCATTTCGTCCTGTACTCGTCGGTGACCGCGACGCTGGGCACCGCCGGCCAGGGCAACTACTCGGCGGCCAACGCCTTCCTGGACGCGCTGGCCCAGCACCGCCGGGCGCGCGGGCTTCCCGCCACCTCGCTCGGCTGGGGGCTGTGGGCCGAGCACAGCGCGATGACCGGCCACCTCGACGCCGCCGACCTCGGTCGCATGTCCCGGGTCGGGATCGTCCCGATGTCCACCGAGGAGGGGCTCGGCCTGTTCGACGCCGCCTTGCGTACCGGCCACTCGACGGCTGTACCCGCCCGCCTGGACCCTGGCGCGCTGCGCGCCCTGGCGAGCGCCGGGACGACCCCCGCCATCCTGCGCGGTCTGGTCCGCGTACCGGCCGGACGAGCCCGGCGCGAGGCCGAGGGCAACGATCCGACGGCCCTTCGGGCACGGCTCGCCGGTTTGGCCGAGCCCGAGCAGGCGCGGTTGCTGCTCGATCTCGTCCGAGCCGAGGCCGCCGCCGTACTCGGACATCCCACGCCCGACACGATCGACGCCGGGCGAGGATTCCTCGACCTGGGCTTCGACTCCCTCATCGCCGTCGAATTCCGCAACCGCCTCGGCGGCGCGACCGGGTTGCGGCTGCCGACCACGCTGGTCTTCGACCACCCGACCATCCACGCGCTCTCCGGCTACCTGCGCACCCGACTCGCGCCGACCCCGCAGTCGGCCGGTGCAGCCGATGCGCTGCTGGCCGAACTGGACCGACTGAACACCGTGTTCGCCTCGCTGACCGCCGCCGGCGGGACCGGGTTCGACCACCATTCGGCGGTCACGGGCCGGCTGCAAACCCTGCTCCGCACCTGGAACGGCACCACGCGCACAGGCGACGGCGCCGACGACGACCTCGCCTCGGCGACGGACGACGAGCTGTTCGAGGCCTTGGACAACGAACTCTGAACAGACCCGCGCCGACCCGTCCCACGACCACTGGCTGCCTCGAGGGGGCTGACTTCGCATGACGACCACGAACGAGCAGAAGCTTCGCGACTACCTCAAGCGCGCGACCACCGACCTGCGCCAGGCACGGCGTCGGCTCCAGGAGCTTGAGACCAAGGCGCAGGAGCCGATCGCGATCGTCGCGATGAGCTGCCGCTACCCCGGGGGCGTCCGGACCCCGGAGGACCTGTGGCGGCTGGTGGCCGAAGGCACCGATGCCATCGGCGATTTCCCGACCGAGCGCGGCTGGGACCTGGACGGGCTGTACGACGCGGACCCGGATCGGGTCGGCAGCTCGTACACGAACCGGGGCGGTTTCCTGTACGACGCGGACGGGTTCGACCCGGAGTTCTTCGGGATCAGTCCGCGCGAGGCGCTCGCCACCGACCCGCAACACCGGCTGCTGCTGGAGACCGCGTGGGAGGCGTTCGAGCGTGCCGGGATCGAGCCGACCTCGCTGCGCGGCAGCCGTACCGGCGTGTTCGCGGGCGTGATGTACAACGACTACGGGTCGCGGCTGCACGCGAACGTTCCGGAGGGCTTCGAGGGTTACCTGGTCGCGGGCAGCGCGGGCAGCATCGCGTCCGGCCGGGTGTCCTACACCTTCGGCCTCGAAGGCCCCGCCGTCACCGTGGACACCGCGTGCTCGTCGTCGTTGGTCGCACTGCACCTGGCGGCGCACGCGCTGCGGCAGGGGGAATGCTCGCTCGCACTGGCGGGCGGGGTCACCGTGATGGCCACCCCGGCGACGTTCGTCGAATTCAGCCGGCAGCGCGGCCTCGCCGCCGACGGCCGCTGCAAGGCGTTCGCGTCCGCCGCGGACGGCACCGGCTGGAGCGAGGGTGCCGGACTGCTGCTGCTGGAACGGCTGTCGGACGCCCGGCGCAACGGGCACCCGGTGCTGGCGGTGCTGCGCGGCTCCGCGGTGAACCAGGACGGCGCCAGCAGCCAACTGACCGCCCCCAACGGGCCGTCCCAGCAGCGGGTGATCCGCCAGGCGCTGGCCGACGCCGGACTGACGCCGGATCAGGTCGACGCGGTGGAGGCCCACGGTACCGGGACCAGGCTCGGCGACCCGATCGAGGCACACGCGCTGCTGGAGGCGTACGGCGTCGATCGGCCCGCGAAACTGCCGCTGCGGCTCGGCTCGATCAAGTCGAACATCGGCCACACCCAGGCGGCGGCGGGCGTCGCGGGCGTGATCAAGATGGTCGAGGCGATCCGGCACGGCCTGCTGCCCAAGACGTTGCACGTGGACGAGCCGTCACCGCACGTGGACTGGACCGCCGGCGCGGTCACCCTGCTGACCGAGGCCGAACCGTGGCCCGATACCGGCCACCCGCGCCGGGCCGGCGTCTCGTCGTTCGGGATCAGCGGCACCAACGCCCACGTGATCATCGAGCAGGCCGTCGCGGAGCCGGCCGGGCCCGAACCCGGGGACGGCACCGGGACCAACTCCGAGTCCGACAGCGCCCCCGGCACCACCTCCGAGTCCGACAGCACCCCCGGCACCGGCCCGGTTGCGGCGACCACCGGACAGGCGGCGACCACGACCGCCGGGAGTACTGCCGCCGACATCGCGCCGCGACCGGTCCCGTGGGTGCTCTCGGCCCGTACTCCGCACGCGCTGCGCGATCAGGCGCGCCGGTTGCACGCCCACGTCGAGGCGAACGCGGAGGCCGATGTGGCGGCCGTGGCACGGGCGTTGGCGACCGGGAGGACCACCTTCGAGCACCGGGCGGCCGTCGTGGCCGGCGATCGGGACGGCTTCCTGACCGGCCTGCTCGGTCTCGCGGAAGACCGCACCGGAGCCTCGGTCGTGCGAAGCCGGTACCTGCCGGGCAAGGGCGCGACGGCGTTCATGTACACCGGTCAGGGCAGCCAACGCCCCGGCATGGGCACCGAACTTCGCGCCGCCCACCCCGTGTTCGCCGAAGCCTTCGACGAAGCCGTCGCCCACCTCGACCCCCACCTGGACCGACCGCTCCGCGACGTGATCGACCACCACCCCGAACTCCTCAACCAGACCCGCTACACCCAACCCGCACTCTTCGCCCTACAAACCGCACTCCACCACCTACTGACCCACCACGGCATCACACCCGACTACCTCATCGGCCACTCCATCGGCGAACTCACCGCCGCACACCTCGCCGGAGTCCTCACCCTCCCCGACGCCGCCACCCTCGTCACCACACGAGCCCGCCTCATGCAGAGCGCACCCACGCTCGGCACGATGATCGCGATCGACGCCGCGCCGAGCGAGTTGGCCGAACTGCTCGCCGGACACGAGGCCCTGGTCTCGATCGCCGCCCACAACGCGCCTCGGGCCACGGTCGTCTCGGGCGACCACGGCGCGTGCCTGCACATCGCCGGACAAGCCCGTGCGGCCGGTCACAAGACCAAGGAACTCAAGGTCAGCCACGCGTTCCACTCACCCCACATGGATGCGGTGCTGGACGAGTTCCGGGAGATCGCCGCCTCCCTGACCTACCACGCGCCACACACCCCGATCGTCTCCGACACCACCGCCACCATCGCCACCACCGAACAACTCACCGACCCCACCTACTGGACCAACCACATCCGCCACACCGTCCGCTTCCACGACGGCATCACCACCCTCCACCACAAAAACGTCACCACCTACATCGAACTCGGACCCGACACCACCCTCACCACCCTCGCGCAGGAGACGATCGACGACCTCCGGCACGCGGAGGAGTCCTCGGCCGGTCGGGAGTCCGTGTTCATCCCGACTCTGCGCCGCAAGCACGTCGAGCCGGACACGTTCACCACCGCCGTCGCGCACGCCCGTCTGCTCGACGGACTACCGGACTGGACTTCGCTGCTCACGCCCGGCGAGTCCGCCGTCGGGCTTCCCACGTATCCGTTCCAGCACGAGCGGTACTGGCTGGCGGCGCCGGCCGGCGCCGGCGATGTGACGTCCGCCGGTCTGTACACCGCCGGACACGCGCTGCTGGGGGCCGCGATCGCCCCCGCGGACGGCGACGGGCTGCTGTTCACCGGCCGCCTGTCGCTGCGCACGCAGCCGTGGCTGGCCGATCACGCGATCCTGGACACGCCCCTGTTGCCCGGGGCCGCGTTCGTCGACCTGGCGATCCGGGCCGGCGACCATGTCGGACTCGACGTCGTGGAGGACCTCACGCTCGAATCCCCGCTCGTGCTTCCCGAGAGTGCCGGCGTGTTGATCCAGATCGCGGTGGGCGGCCCGGACGAGACCGGCCGCCGACCGATCACGATCCACTCGCGAAGCGAACACGACGCGGAACCCGGCCTCCCGGCCGACCACGCCGAAGCCTGGACGCGGCACGCCGTCGGCACGCTCACGGCAAGCCCACTCGCGGCCGGCGGGGCGGCGGATCCGCGCGACCCGGTCGAGCGGCACGAGGTGTGGCCGCCCGAGCGCGCGACGCCGATCGACCTCGCCGACTCGTACGCCTTCCTCGCCACACACGGGCTGTCCTACGGGCCCGTGTTCCAGGGGCTGCGGGCCGCCTGGCGGTCCGGTGCCGACCTGTACGCCGAGGTGGCTCTGCCGGACGGCGTCACCCCGGACGGATTCGGCCTGCACCCCGCGCTCCTGGACGCGGCGCTGCACGCGCTCGCCCTGACCGCACTCGCCGACGACCCCGAGCGCATCCCGCTCCCGTTCGCCTGGACGGGCGCCCGCCTGCACGCGAGCGGTGCGACCACACTGCGCGTACAGGTGACGACCACGGCCGAGCACACCGCGAAGCTCACCCTGACCGACCCCGCCGGCACTCCCGTCGCCACCATCGACGCCCTCACCCTCCGGCCCACCGTCACCCGGCAGTTGCTCACCGGACACACCACCGGAAGCCACCTGCACCACGTCGTCTGGAGTCCCGCCGTCGGCCTTCCGACCGACGCGCCCGCCGCGTCCTGGACCCTGCTCGCGGCCGGGACCCACCCGCTCGCCGCGACGGCGGAGGCGATCCGGCCCACACTCGCGGCACTCCTGGAGGGGCTGTCCGAGGCCGGCCCGGTCCCCGACACCGTCGTCGCGGCCATCGAGCCATCCGAGGACACACCGGCGGGCGTACGCGCCACCACTCGCGACACGCTCACGCTGGTCCGGGACTGGCTCGCGGAGGACCGTCTCGCCGACAGCCGCCTCGTCCTGGTCACCCGGAGCGCCGTCGCCACCACGGCCGACGCGGACATCCACAGCCTGGCCGCCGCCGCCCAGTGGGGCCTCGTCCGAACCGCACAGGCGGAGCATCCGGACCGGTTCACCCTCGTCGACATCGAAGCCGACGCGAACGGCGAACACGCCGCCTCCGCACTCGCTGCCGCCTTGGCCACCGGCGAACCACAGGTCGCCCTGCGCGAAGGCACCGTGCTCGTCCCTCGGCTCACCAGACTGACACCGGCTCCCGACGCACCCATCGCACGCCCGCTCGACCCGAACGGCACCATCCTCATCACCGGCGGCACCGGCACCCTCGGCAGCCTGGTCGCGCGACACCTCATCACCGAACACGGCGCCAAACACCTCCTGTTGACCAGCCGCAGCGGACCGCATGCCGACGGCGCCACGGCACTCCACCAGGAACTCACCGCACTCGGCGCACACATCACCATCACCGCGTGCGACGCCGCCGACCATGCGGCACTCGCCGCGCTCCTCGACACCATCCCCCCCGAGCACCCGCTCACCGCCGTCGTACACACCGCCGGCACCACCCACGACGCCACCCTCACCACACTCACCGACGAACACCTCGACACCGTCCTACCCCCCAAGATCGACGCCGCCTGGAACCTCCACCAACTCACCCACCACCACGACCTCACCCACTTCCTCCTCTACTCCTCCATCGCCGGCACCCTCGGCAACCCCGGACAAGCCAACTACGCCGCCGCCAACACCTTCCTCGACGCCCTCGCCCACCACCGCCACACCCACCACCAACCCGCCACCTCACTCGCCTGGGGACTCTGGACCGAAAACAGCGCAATCACCGACACGCTCGACGCCACCGATCGCAGCCGCATCCGGCGCTCCGGCCTCGCGCCGTTGAGCACGGCGCACGGCCTGGGCCTGCTCGACCGGACCTTGCTCCTGACCCAACCGACGGTGGTGCCGGTCGACTTCGACTCCCGGGCGCTGCGCGCCCAGGCCGAGGCCGGGAGCACTCCCGCCGTCCTTCGTGGCCTGATCCGAACCTCCGGCCGTCGTACACAGGCGGCCGGCGCTCTCGGCGGGTCTGCGAACACCTCGACCTGGGCCGAGCGGCTCGCCGGACTCGCCGCAGCCGACCGGACCCGCACTCTTCTGGAACTGGTGCGCGGGCAGGTGGCCGGGGTGCTGGGCCATCCGAGTCCGGACACGGTGGACGCCGAACGCCCCTTCAAAGACCTGGGCTTCGACTCGCTCACGGCGGTCGAGTTGCGCAATCGCCTGAGCGCGGCGACGGGCCTGCGACTGACCGCCACCCTCGTCTTCGACCATCCCACGCCAAGCGCCCTGGCCGCCCACCTCGGTCGCGAGCTGTCGGGCCGACCCGGCGCACGCGTACCCGCTTCGACCACCCGCACGACGGTGAGCCCTGACGAGCCGATCGCGATCGTGGCAATGAGCTGCCGCTATCCGGGCGGCGTGCGCACGCCCGAGGACCTGTGGCGACTGGTCGCCGAAGGCACCGACGCCATCGGCGAGTTCCCGACCGAGCGCGGCTGGGATCTGGAGACTCTGTACGACCCCGACCTGCAACGCTCGAACACCAGCTACACCCGCCAGGGTGGATTCCTGTACGACGCGGCGCGGTTCGATCCGGAGTTCTTCGGCATCAGCCCGCGCGAGGCACTGGCCACCGATCCGCAACAACGGCTGCTCCTGGAGACCGCCTGGGAGGCCTTCGAGCGGGCCGGGATCGACGCGGCGTCCGTACGGGGGAGCCGAACAGGTGTGTTCGCCGGTGTCATGTACAACGACTACGGCTCACGTCTGCATCTGAACGCGCCGGACGGCTTCGAGGGCTACATCGGCAACGGCAGCGCCGGAAGCGTCGCCACCGGTCGGGTGGCCTACACGTTCGGGTTCGAGGGCCCGGCGGTGACCGTGGACACCGCGTGCTCGTCCTCGCTCGTCGCGATCCACCTCGCCGCACAGTCGCTCCGGAACGGCGAATGCTCGCTGGCGCTAGCCGGTGGCGTCACCGTCATGGCCACCCCGTTGACCTTCGTCGAATTCAGTCGGCAGCGGGCGTTGTCACCCGACGGCCGCTGCAAGGCGTTCTCCTCCACCGCCAACGGCACCGGCTGGGGCGAAGGCGTCGGCCTGCT
>NZ_JBSFEO010000098.1:0-14876 GCF_053594475.1 Embleya sp. NPDC001921 | reverse complement strand
GTCTCCGTGACATCACCCAGCAACTCCGCGAAGAACTCCTCGTGACCACCGTGCCGCAGACTCTCCCGCGCCTGCACCACGAAATCCCGGAACGGGCGCGGGGTGGGCAGCTCGTGCCCGTCGCCCGCCAGGAACGTCCGGACCTCCTGGAGCAGGACCTCCATGCCGACGTGGTCCTGAAGCATGTGATGCACCCGGATCAGCGCGAGCCACCGAGGCCCCCCGGGCGCGGCGGTGATGTGCGTGTCGATGAGGGGCGCGCGACCGATGTCCATGCTCAGTCCGCCGGTGGCGGCCAACTGCGTGACCGGGTCGCCGCTTTCGTGCCCCAGGTCCACCTCTCGCACCGGCAGCGGCGCTCGTCGCTGGACCACCTGTACCGGCTCGGGCACGCCTTCCCACACGATCGCGGTCCGGTAGATGTCGTGCCGGTCGATCACCTGCTGGAGCGCCCACAGGAAGCCGTCGAGCCGCTCGCGGGTGTCGAACTCCAGCACGAACGGCGCGACGTAGACGTCTCGTTCGTGCTCGCCGGCCATCAGGTGGTGGAAGAGGATGCCCTCCTGGAGCGGCGCCAGCGGGTACACGTCGGCGATGTTCGCGGCACCGCCGTCGATCGACTCGACGAGGTGCCCGACCTCGGCGTCCGACAGATCCACCAGCGGCAGCATGTCCGCCGTCAGCGCCGTGGCATCGGCCGGGATGCGGTTCGCCGGGACCACCACCGGCACCGGCCCGGCGATCTCCGCCAGCCCGGCCACGGTCGGCGACCGGAACAGGGCCCGGACCGACACCGAGACCCCACGCGCCCGCAACCGCTCCACCAGCGTGATGGCCAGCAGCGAATGCCCGCCCAACGTGAAGAAGTTGTCGTCCACGCCCACCGACGGCAGGCCCAACACCTCGGCGAAAACCGCGCACAACACCTCCTCGCGCACGGTCGCGGGCCCTCGGCCATTCGTCCCGCCCGGCCCGTAGTCGGGGGCGGGGAGCGCATCGCGGTCCAGCTTCCCGTTGGCGGTCAGCGGGATGGCGTCCAGCACGACCACCGCCGACGGCACCATGTACTCCGGCAGCCGACCGACGACGAAACCACGCAGCTCCTCGGCCAGTCGCATGCCCGTCTGGCCATCGCGAGCCACGACGTACGCGACCAGGCGCTTCTCACCGGGCGAAGCCGCGGAGGGGGCCTCCGTACGGTTCACGCTCTCCTCGCGGGCGACGACGACGGCCTGGGCGACCTCGGGGTGGCTCTCCAACACGGTCCGGATCTCGCCGGGCTCGATCCGGAACCCACGGATCTTCACCTGGTCGTCCGCCCGACCGGCGAAGACCAACTCACCCTCGGCCGTCCACCGCGCCCGGTCCCCCGTGCGATACATCCGCTCACCGGAGCCGAACGGGCAGGCCACGAACCGCTCGCCCGTCAATGCGGGACGACCGAGATAACCCCGGGCCAGGCCCGCGCCCGCCACGTACAGCTCACCCGTCACGCCCGGTGCCACCGGGTGCAGGGCGTCGTCCAGGACGTACATGCGGGTGTTGGCGATCGGCACGCCGAAGGGAATCGGCAGCCGCAGCGGGAGGTCGAGCCGGGTCGAGGTGACCATGACCGTGGCCTCGGTGGGCCCGTACGTATTGATCAGTCGCCGGCCCGACGCCCACGTCCGCGCCAGGTGTTCGCCGACGGCCTCCGCGCCGATCAGCAGGGTCGCGACCCCGGCGAGGTCGTCCGGCTGCAGGACGGCCAGCAGCGAGGGCACGAGGCTGGCGGCCCGTACCCCGTTCTCGTCCACCAGTCGGCGCAGCAGCTCCGGTTGGCTGCGTTCGTCGGCGTTCGCCACCACCAGCGTTCCGCCGTGCGACAGGGTCACCGCCACATCCAGCACCGACGCGTCGAAGCTGAACGACGCGAACTGCAGGACGCCGACGCCGGTCGCCACACCCATCATCGGCGCGAACACCGAGACGAGATTGCGCAGTCCGGCGTGGGTGGCCGCCACCGCCTTCGGCGTGCCGGTGGAGCCCGACGTGTAGATCACGTACGCCAGTCCGGTCGGCGACACGGTCGCCGCCGCGGCCTCGGGGGTGGTCGTCGCGAGGACGTCCGAGGCCGCGGGATCGTCCAGCGCGATCACCGACAGGCCCGCCGTCGGCAGGTCCGCCAGCGTCTCCCGGGTCCCGATCAGCGTGCCGATGCCGCTGTCCGCGAGCACGAACTCCGCGCGCTCCCGAGGATACTCCGGATCGATCGGTACGTACGCCGCGCCCGCCCGCCACACACCCAGAATCGACGCGACCATGTCCACGCCACGCGGCAGGCACAGCCCCACCAAGGACTCCGGGCCGACACCCGACCCGCGCAGGTACCCGGCCAGCCGACCGGCCCGAGCCGCCAACTCCCCGTAGGTGAGCCCGACACCGTCGCACACCACGGCCGGCGCATCCGGTGTCCGCGCGGCCTGTGCGGCGAACAACTCCGGCATCAACGGCCCGGGCACGTCCGTCGCCGTGTCGTTCCACTCCGCCAACACCCGTGACCGCTCGCCGCCGTCGAGCACGTCCACCGCGCGCAGCGACAGGCCCGGGTCCGCGACCAACTCCGTCAGCACCCGAATCCAGCGACCACCGAAGCCCTCGACCGAATCGCGGTCGAACAGATCCGCCGCACCCACCAGGCCACCACGAAGTCCCGCCGGGCGACCCTCGTCGTCGAAGAGTTCGGTGAGTGAGAGGTCCAGGTCGAACTTGGCGACCTGCGCGGCGAATACGCTCGCCGCGGCCTCGGCGCCCGGTGTGCCGACCTCGATGCCGGGCAGCTCCAGCCCTGCCGGGCCGGTGTTCTGCACCGTCAGCATCACCTGGAACAAGGGGTGTCGGGCCAGCGATCGGGCCGGCGCCAGTTCCTCCACCAGCCGCTCGAACGGCACGTCCTGATGTCCGTACGCGCCGAGCCCGCTGTCGCGGACTCGGCCCAACACCTCCCGGAACGACGGGTCCCCCGAGAGATCCGTGCGCGTGACCAAGGTGTTCACAAAGAAGCCGACCAGGTCGTCCAGGCTCTCGTCCGTGCGACCGGCCACCGCCGCGCCGATCGGGATGTCCGTACCGGCGCCCAGCTTCGACAACACCACCGCGAGCCCCGCCTGCAACACCATGAACACCGTCACGCCCTCGGCCCGCGCCACCTCCCGCAACCGGGCATGGACATCCGCGGACAACCCCAACGCGACCCGATGCCCACGATGCGAGGCCACCACCGGACGCGCCCGATCCGCCGGAAGCTCCAACTCCTCCGGCGCACCCGCCAAAACCCCCCGCCAATACCCCACCTGACCCGACAACACACTCGCCGAATCACCCTCGTCACCCAACAACTCCCGCTGCCACAACGCGTAATCCGCGTACTGGGCCGGCAACGGGGTCCACCCCGGCGCCCGATCCGCGCACCGGGCGGCATACGCGGTGGAGATGTCCCGGCCCAACGGGCCCATCGACCAGCCGTCCCCCGCGATGTGATGCACCACCACCACGAAGACGTGCTCGTCGGGCCCGATCGACAGCAGCCACGCCTTGATCGGCATGTCCGTCGCGAGGTCGAATTCGTGGCCCACGGCCCGTGCTACCGCACCGGGCACCTCGCCCGGCGCGACCTCCTCGACCACCAACTCCCAGGCCGACTCCTCCAGGTCCAACACCCGCTGGAACGGCTCACCGTCGGCAACCGCGAACACCGTCCGCAACACCTCGTGCCGACCCACCACATCCCGCAACGCCGCCGCCAACGCGGCCACATCCACTCGACCGGAGAGGCCCACCACCACCGGCAGGTTGTACGTCGCGCCGCCACCCTCCAACTGCCCCAGGAACCACAACCGCCGCTGCGCGAACGACAACGGCACCCGCTCCGGACGCACGCGCTCCCCGACCGAAGCCCGGGCTCGCCGTACCTCGCCGTCCCCCAGTCCGGCCGCCAGACCGGCGACCGTGGGCGTCTCGAACAGGGCCCGAATCTCCAGCTCCACACCCAGCACCGCACGCACTCGCGACACCAGCCGCGTCGCAAGCAGCGAGTGGCCGCCCAACTCGAAGAAGTTGTCGTCGACCCCCACCCGGTCCAGACCCAGCACGTGGGCGAACGCCCCGCACAACAACTCTTCGCGCAGACCGACCGGGGCCCGACCGGCGTCCGTGCCGTAGTCGGGAACGGGCAGCGCCGCGCGATCGAGCTTGCCGTTGGGGGTCAGCGGCAGTTCGTCCAGCACGACGAGCGCCGAGGGCACCATGTAGTCGGGCAACCATTGTGCCGCGAACCGTCGGAGCTGCTCGGGCAGGCGCGCGAACTCGGCGGTGCCGCCCTCCGCCGCGACGACGTAGCCGACCAGTCGTTTGTCGCCGGTCCGGCCTGCCGACTCGGCGTCCTCGCGGACGACGACGGCGGCCTGGGCGACGTCGGGGTGGGTCTCCAGTACGGTCTGGACCTCGCCGGGCTCGATCCGGAACCCCCGGATCTTGACCTGGTCGTCCGCGCGGCCGGCGAACACCAACTCACCGCCCGCCGTCCACCGCGCCCGGTCGCCTGTGCGGTACATGCGCTCACCCGTACCGAACGGGCAGGCCACGAACCGCTCACCGGTCAGCGGCGCCCGACCGAGATAGCCCCGGGCCAGGCCCGTGCCGGCGATGTACAGGTCACCGCTCACGCCCGGGGGCACGGGGCGAAGGAAGTCGTCCAGCACGTAGGTGCGCGTGTTCGCGATCGGCGCGCCGAACGGAATGGGGCCGCGCAGCGGCGGGTCGAGGGGGGTGGCGGTGATCATCACGGTCGCCTCGGTCGGCCCGTAGGTGTTGATCAGTCGCCGATCCGCCGACCAGATCCGGGCCAGGTGCTCGCTGATCGGCTCGGCGCCCACCAGCAGCGTGCCGACACCGGCCAGGTCCTTGGGTTCCAGGACACCCAGCAGGGAGGGCACGAGGCTGGCGGCGCGTACCGCGTTGTCGTCGACGAGTCGGCGCAGCAGCTCCGGTTGGCTGCGTTCGTCGGTGTTCGCCACCACCAGCGTTCCGCCGTGGGACAACGTCACGGCCACATCGAGCACCGACGCGTCGAAGCTGAACGACGCGAACTGCAGGACCCCGACGCCGGGTGCGACTCCCATCATCGGCGCGAACACCGAAACCAGGTTCGCCAGCCCGGCCCGCGTGGCCACCACGGCCTTCGGGGTCCCGGTCGAGCCGGAGGTGTAGATCACGTAGGCGGTCGCGCATGGTGCCGGGTCGGCCACGGGTTCGCCGGGGGCGGTCGTCGCGAGGGCGACCGAGGTCGCGGGATCGTCCAGCGCGATCACCGACAGGCCCGCCGTCGGCAGGTCCGCGAGCGTCTCCGTGGTCCCGATCAGCGTGCCGATGCCGCTGTCCGCGAGCATGAACTCGACGCGCTCCCGCGGATACTCCGGATCGATGGGCACGTACGCCGCGCCGGCCCACCACACGCCCAGGATCGCCGCGACCATGTCCACGCCACGCGGCAGGCACAAGCCCACCAACGATTCCGTGCCCGCGCCCGACCGGCGCAGGTATCCGGCCAATCGGCTCGCGTAGGTCGCGAGTTCCGCGTACGAGATGCCGGCTCCATCGCACACCGCGGCCGGGGCGTCCGGTGTGCGTACGGCCTGCGCGGCGAACAACTCCGGCACGGTCGTGGTCGACGACGCGACCGCCGTGTCGTTCCAGTCGATCAACACCCGTGAGCGCTCGGCCGCGTCGAGCACGTCCACCGCGCTCAACCGCTGCCCCGGATCGGCGGCCAGATCCGCCAACGCCCGAACCCAGCGGCCTGCCAGGCCCTCCACCGAGTCCCGGTCGAACAGGTCCGCCGCGCCCACCAGCACACCGCGCAGCCCCGCCGGTCGCCCCTCGTCGTCGAAGAGTTCCGCCAGCGACACGTCCAGGTCGAACTTCGCCGCTCCCGAGAGTTCGGCCGCGATGTCCTCGGTCGGCGCGTCGACCCGTACACCGGGCAGCTCCAAGGCCGCTCGGCCGGTGTTCTGGAGGGTCATCATCACCTGGAACAGCGGATGCCGCGCCAACGACCGCGCCGGCGCGAGTTCCTCCACCAGCCGCTCGAAGGGCACGTCCTGATGCTCGAACGCGCCGAGCCCGCTCTCCCGAACCCGCCCCAGCACCTCGCGGAACGTCGGGTCCCCGGACAGGTCCGTGCGCATCACCAAGGTGTTCACGAACAGGCCGACCAGGTCGTCCAGGCTCTCGTCCGTGCGACCGGCCACCGCCGCGCCGATCGGGATGTCCGTACCGGCGCCCAGCTTCGACAACACCACCGCGAGCCCCGCCTGCAACACCATGAACACCGTCACGCCCTCGGCCCGCGCCACCTCCCGCAACCGGGCATGCACATCCGCGGACAACCCCAACGCGACCCGATGCCCACGATGCGAGGCCACCACCGGACGCGCCCGATCCGCCGGAAGCTCCAACTCCTCCGGCGCACCCGCCAAAACCCCCCGCCAATACCCCACCTGACCCGACAACACACTCGCCGAATCACCCTCGTCACCCAACAACTCCCGCTGCCACAACGCGTAATCCGCGTACTGCACGGGTAGTCCCGTCCACTCCGGCGCCCGCCCCGCGCACCGGGCCGCGTAGGCCGCCGAGACATCCCGCCCCAACGGGCCCATCGACCAGCCGTCACTCGCGATGTGATGCACCACGAGCACCAGCACGTGCTCTTCGGCACCGGTGGTCAACAACCGTGCGTGCAGCGGGACTTCCGTCGCGAGGTCGAATTCGTGGCCCACGGCCCGCGCCACCGCACCGGGCACCTCGCCCGGCGCGACCTCCTCGACCACCAGCTCCCAGGCCGACTCCTCCAGGTCCAACACCCGCTGGAACGGCTCACCATCGGCAACCGCGAACACCGTCCGCAACACCTCGTGCCGACCCACCACATCCCGCAACGCCGCCGCCAACGCGGCCACATCCACCTGCCCCGACAGTCGCACCACCGTCGAGGCGTTGTAGGTGGCGCTGCGGCCCTCCAACTGCCCCAGGAACCACAACCGCCGCTGCGCGAACGACAACGGCACCCGCTCCGGACGCTCCCGAACCGCCAACGCCGTACGCGCCGCACCGGCGTCGGCCAGCGCCGCCGCGAGCCCGGCCACCGTCGGCGCCTCGAACAGCGCGCGGATGTCCACCTCGACGCCCAGCACCGCCCGTACCCGCGACACCAGTCGTGTCGCCAGCAGCGAGTGGCCGCCCAGGTCGAAGAAGCCGTCGTCGACGCCGACCTCGTCCAGCCCGAGCACCTGCGCGAAGACGCCGCACAGGAGTTCCTCGCGGATTCCCGTCGGACCTCGGTCGCCGCCCGGGGTGTAGTGCGGGGCGGGCAGCGCCTTGCGGTCGAGTTTCCCGTTCGGGGTCAGCGGCAGCGCGTCGAGCACGACGACCGCCGAGGGCACCATGTAGTCCGGCAGCCGGGCGGCCACGAAACGTCGCAGCTCCTCGGCCAGGCTCGCCGCGCCGGCCGACGCGCCGTCCTCGGTGCCGACCACGTAACCGACCAGGAGCCGATCCTCGGGCCCGCCGGCGGTCGTGTCGGCGCGGGCGAGCACGGCCGCCTGGGCGACCAGCGGATGGGCGACGAGCGCGGCCTCGACCTCGCCGGGCTCGATCCGAAAGCCGCGGATCTTGACCTGGTCGTCGGCCCGACCGGCGAACACCAGCCGCCCGTCCGCGGTCCACCGCACCCGGTCCCCGGTCCGGTACATCCGCTCGCCCGGCGCGAACGGGCAGGCCACGAACCGCTCACCGGTGAGCGCCGGCCGCCCGAGGTAGCCCCGGGCCAGGCCCGCGCCGGCCACGTAGAGTTCGCCGACCACCTCGGCCGGCACCGGGTCGAGGCGGGCGTCCAGGACGTAGGCGCGCGCGTTGCGGATCGGCCCGCCGATATCGGGGTCGCCGCCCGGCTCCAGGGGTGCCGACATGGTGGCGCAGACCGTGGTCTCGGTCGGCCCGTACGCGTTGATCAGTCGCCGCCCGACGGCCCAGCGCCCGGCCAGGTCGGTGCCGAGCGCCTCGCCCGCGGACACCAGCGTCCGCACCGACGGCAGGGCGCCGGCGTCCAGGACCCGCAGCACGGCGGGCGGCAGCGTGGCGTGGGTGACCGCGTGCCGGGCGATCACCTCGGCCAGGCCCTCGCCGGGCAGCAGTTCCGCCGCCGGCGCCACCACGAGGCAGGCGCCGCTGCCCAGCGCCATCATCAGCTCCCAGGACGCCGCGTCGAAGCCGGCCGACGCGAACTGGAGCACCCGGCTGTCCCGGTCCACCTCCAGCCGCTCGATCTGCGTGGCGACCAGACTGGCCACGCCGGCGTGCGAGAGGGCCACGCCCTTGGGCCGACCGGTGGAGCCCGAGGTGTAGATCACGTACGCCAGCCCGTGGACGGGCGTCGAAACCGTCGGCGCGTCGCCGGGCCGGGCCGCGACGACGGCCGCGACCCGCGGGTCGTCCAGGGCGATGCTCAGCACGCCGCGCACGGGCGGCAGGTCGTCCAGGATCGCCTCGGTGCCCAGCAGCACGACGGCTCGGCTGTCGGCGAGCAGGTAGGCGATCCGCTCCTGCGGGTAGCGCGGGTCGATCGGCAGATACGCGGCGCCGGCTTCGAGTACCGCGAGCAGGGCCACGATCAGGTCCACGCCGCGCTCCTGCACGACGGCGACCACCGACTCGGGACCCACACCCAGGTCGATCAGGTGCCGGGCGAGCCGGTTCGCGCGCTCGTCGAGGCGGGCGTAGGACAGCTCGACGCCGTCGGCCCGGACCGCCACGGCATCCGGGGTGGTCCGCACATGGGTCCGGAACAGCTCCGGCAACGTCGCGGCCAGGCCCACGTCGGCGGTCGTCTCGGCCCAGTCCGCCACCAGGCGCGACCACGCCTCGTCGTCCAGCACCGGCACGGCCCGCAGCGGGGTGTCCGGGCCGCACGCGCCCTCGCGAGCGGAACTCGGGGCGGGCCCGGGAGCGGGCTCCGGAGCGGAACTCGGGGCGGACCCGGGGACCGACTCCGCGGTGGGCTCCGGCGCCGCTTCCAACGCCGCGACCAGATTCTCGATCGTCGTGTGCAGCAGGCGCGCGACGGCATCCGGGTCGGCCGGCGCCATCGCGTCCACACTCAACGCGAAGCCCTCGTCGGCCAGGTCGTCCACGGACACGGCCAGTGGAAAGTTGCTGCGGTCGTGCGTGGCCAGCGAGCGGATGCCGGCGAAGCCCGACTCGCCGTCGGAGTCCGAGCCGGCTGTGCCGCCGGTCCGTCGTGAGCCGCTGTGCCGGTAGTTGAACAGGGCGCTGAACAGCGGGACGTCGCCGTCCAGCCCCGCCGCCTGCTGCGCCACCGCCAACGGCGCGTGCTCGTGTTCGAGCAGCGCGGCGAGTTGGGCACGCATCGCCAGGACCGCCGCCCGCACCCCGACCTCGCCCAGCCGGACCCGGACCGGCAGGGTGTTCATGAACAGGCCCAGTGCCCGGTCGGCTCCGGCACCCGCGTTCATCCGCCCGAACAGGACGGTGCCGAAGACCACGTCGTCGCGTCCGGACAGCGCGGCCAGCGCCCGGGCCCAGGCCACGTGCAGCAGGGTCGCGGGGCTGACTCCCAGCCCACGGGCCACGTCGCGGACGCGCCGGCCGACGTCCGCGCGGACCGGGAGGCCGGCCCGTCGTACGCCGGTGCCGTCGCCGCGCACGTCCACCAGGCCGTAGGGGTGGGTGGGTTCGGTGACGTCGCCGAGCAGGTCGGCGAAGAACCGCTCGTGGCCGCCCCGGCGCAGGCTTTCCCGGGCCTGCACCACAAAGTCCCGGAACGGCAGCGGCGGGGCGAGTTCGGCGCCGCGTCCGGTGCGGAACGCCTGCACCTCCTGGAGCAGCACCTCCATCCCGGTGTGGTCCTGAACCATGTGGTGCACGCGCAGCATGGCCAGCCAACGGGTGCCGTCGGCGGCCGGTGTGAGGTGCGCGTCGATCAGCGGCGCGCGGGTGATGTCCATGCTCGTGGCGCCGGCGGCGAGCAGCGCGGCCACCGGATCCCCGTCACCGCCGCACTCGCCGGGGCCGAACTCGCGTACGGTCAGCGGCGCTCGACGGTGCACCACCTGCACCGGGTCGGGCACGCCCTCCCACACGATCGCGGTGCGGTAGATGTCGTGCCGGTCGATCACCCGGCCGAGGGCGTGCAGGAAGCCGTCGAGTCGCTCACGGGTGTCGAACTCCAGCACGAACGGCGTGACGTAGACGTCGCGTTCGTGTTCGCCCGCGATCAGGTGGTGGAAGAGGATGCCTTCCTGCAGCGGCGCCGGCGGGTAGATGTCGGCGATGTTCGCGGCGCCGCCCTCGACGGTCGCGACGATGCGCGCGAGGTCGGCGTCCGACAGGTCCACCAACGGCAGCAGGTCCGGGGTGAGTTCGGTGCAGTCGTCGGGGATCCGGTTCGCCGGGACCGGCACCGGTTCGGGGCCGGCGACTGCGGCCAGGCCGGCCGGGGTCGGTGTCTCGAACAGGGCCCGGATCTCGACCGAGACGCCCTGCACCCGCAGCCGCTCCACCAGCGTGACCGCCAGCAGCGAGTGCCCGCCGGACTCGAAGAAGTTGTCGTCCACGCCCACCGTGTCCAGGCCGAGCGCCTCGGCGAACGCGGCACACAGGATCTCCTCGCGCACCGTGCTCGGTCCTCGGCCGACGCTGCCCGCGTGCTGCGGCGCGGGAAGGGCCTTTCGGTCGAGCTTCCCGTTGGTGGTCAGCGGCAGCGCGTCGAGGATCACGACCGCCGCCGGCACCATCTGCTCGGGGAGCCGCTGCGCGACGAACTTCTTGACCGATTCCGCGAGTTCAACGCCGTCCCCGGCCTCGGGGTCGGTCGGGACCAGGTAGGCGACGAGGCCGAGGTCGCCGGCGGCGGTGTCCCGACCGACGACGATTGCTTGGGACACCCGAGGATGCGTGAGCAGCGCGGTCCGGACCTCGTCGGGCTCGATCCGAAAGCCGCGGATCTTGATCTGGTCGTCGACCCGGCCGGCGAAGACCAGGTTGCCGTCCGAGTTCCACCTGACCCGGTCGCCGGTACGGTACATCCGCTCGCCGGCGACGAACGGGCAGGCCACGAACCGCTCACCGGTCATCGCCGGGCGATGGAGATAGCCGCGCGCGACACCCGCTCCGGCGACGTACAGTTCACCGGTCACCCCCGGCGGTACCGGGGCCAGTCGTTCGTCGAGCACATAGGCGCGGATGTTGCCGATGGGCGTGCCGATCGGAACCGCGTCGTGCCGGAGCAGATGCGGGGTCAACGGCGTGGTGGTGACCCCGATCGTGGTCTCGGTGGGGCCGTAGTGGTTGAACACCGGGCGTTCGCCGGCCGCGCGCAGCAGGTCGCGCACCCACTCGGCCGAGGCCGCCTCGCCGCCGAGCACCAGCGCCCCGGCCGGCAGTACGGCGGCCGTACCGCGCACACTCGCCAGCGCGGCCAGGTGCGAGGGCACCACCTTGACGTGCTCGATCCGGTGGCGGACCAGGTACTCGGCCACGGCCGACGGGTCGATCGCGGCGTCGGCGTCCAGGATGTGCAGTCGCCCACCGCTGACCAGGCTGCCGAACACCACGGTGTTGCCCAGATCGGTGACCTGCGACTGGAGCAACGCGTAGCGCGCGCCGGGTGCGCCCAGTCCCACCCGCGCGGGCGCCGAGGCCACGTAGTTCGCGAGTCCGCCGTGCGTGACGGCGACCCCCTTCGGCCGTCCGGTCGACCCGGATGTGTGGATCACATAGGCCAGTTCGGCCGGATGCGGGCGTCGAGTCGGGCTCGCGCGCACTTCGTCCGGGTCGGTGCCGATCGGGTCCGCGTCGTCGACCACGTCCGGGTCGTCGATCGCGACGGTGGGCAGCCGACCGGCCGGCAGGTCCTCCAGCAGGTCCTCGGTCCCGACCAGGATGACCGCGCGACCGTCCGCGAGCAGGAAGGCGATGCGATCCGCGGGATGGCGCGGATCGATGGGCAGGTACGCCGCACCCGCCCGCCACACGCCGAGGATCGCGGCGATCATGTCCGACCCTCGGGGCAGACACAGCGCCACCACCGAACCGCGGCCGACTCCGCGCCCGCGCAGCACCCGGGCCAACCGCGCGGCACGCGCCGCCAGTTCGGCGTACGAGATCTCGACGCCGGCGCACTCGACCGCGACCGCGTCCGGGGTACGCGCCACCTGCGCGGCGAACGACTCGGGCACCGACGGCGCCGGCGGGTCGACCCGCGTGTCGTTCCACTCCACCAGCACCCGGGCGCGCTCGTCCGCGTCGAGTACGTCCACCGCGCCCAGCCGCACGCCCGGATCGGCGAGCACCGTCTCCAGCACCCGCACCCACCGCGCGCCCATCGCCCGCACCGAATCCGGATCGAACAGGTCCGCCGACGCGGTCAACCCGCCGCGCAGTCCGGCCGGCCGACCCCGCTCGTCGAACACCTGGGCGATCATCACGTCGAGGTCGAACTTCACCCCCGGCCGCGGCCCGGGCCGGACCTCGACCACCAGACCGGGCAGGGCGACACTCGCGTCGAGGGTGTTCTGCATGGTCAGAACGACCTGGAAGAGCGGGTGGCGAGCCGACGATCGAGCGGGCGCCAACTCCTCCACGAGCCGTTCGAACGGCACGTCCTGATGCCCCAGCGCCCCCAGCCCCGCCTCCCGCACCCGGGCCAGGACGGTGCTGAAGGTGGGATCGGCGGAAAGGTCGGTACGGATCACCAGGGTGTTGACGAAGCACCCGATCAGCGGGTCCAGGCTCTCGTCCGTGCGCCCCGCGACCGCCGAACCGATCGGGATGTCCGTACCCGCGCCGAGCTTCGCCAACAACACCGCCAGCGCGGCCTGGAGGACCATGAACACCGTCACGCCCTCGGCCCGCGCCACCTCCACGAGCCGCGCGTGCAGGTCCGCCGACAGCTCCAGGGGCACGGTGTGCCCGAGGTGGCTGGCGACCGCGGGGCGCGGGCGCTCCACGGGCAGCGCGAGTTCCTCCGGCGCATCGGCCAACGCGTGCCGCCAGTAGGCGACCTGGCGCGACAGCACGCTGTCCGGGTCCTGGTCGCCGCCCAGCAACTCCCGCTGCCACAGCGCGTAATCCGCGTACTGCACCGGCAGCGGCGCCCACTCCGGCTCCCGACCCGCCAGCCGCGCCGCGTAGGCCGTCGACAGGTCCTGCCCCAGCGGCGCCATCGACCAGCCGTCCGCGGCGATGTGGTGGACCACCACGACCAGGATGTGCTCCTCCGGCCCGACCGTGATCAACGACGCCCGCAGCGGCGGCTCCGCCGACAGGTCGAAGGCGTACCCACTGGCCCGCGCCACAGCGCCGGCCGACTCGTCGGCGTCGGCCGCCTCCACCCGGCACAACTCCCACGCCACCTCCTCCGGGCGCAGGATCCGCTGGTACGGCTCGCCGTCGGCGACCGCGAGCACCGTACGCAGCACCTCGTGCCGGTCGATCACGTCCCGGAACGCCCCCTCCAGCGCGTCGACATCGGGCCTGCCGACCAGCCGAAGCACGTTCGGGGCGTTGTACGTCGCACTGCGCCCCTCCAGTTGCTCCAGGAACCAGAGCCGGTACTGGGCGAACGACAGCGGGATCCGCTCCGGCCGCTCCCGCGCCGTCACCGCGGCCCGGGCCGTGTCCGCCTCGTCCAGCACGGCCGCGAGCCCGGCGACGGTGGGTGCCTGGAAGAGCGCGCGGATCTCCAGCTCGACGCCGAGCGTGCGGCGAATCCGGGACGCGAGCCGGGTGGCGAGCAACGAATGGCCGCCGAGCTCGAAGAAGTTGTCGTCGATCCCGACGGCGTCGCGCCCGAGCACCTGCGCGAACACACCGCACAGGATCTCCTCGCGCACGGTGCGCGGCTCCCGGCCGGGGCCGGTGTGGTGGTCGGGTGTGGGGAGGGCTTTGCGGTCGAGTTTGCCGTTGCCGGTGAGCGGGAGGGCGTCGAGGGCGACGACGGCGGCGGGGACCATGTACTCGGGCAGGCGGCCGGCGGCGTAGCGTCGGAGGGTGTCGGGCAGGGCCGCCGGGGGTGTGGCGGTGTCGCGGGTGGGGACGACGTAGGCGACCAGGCGGGTGCCCGAGGTCTCGTCGCTGCGCGCGACCACCACGACCTGGGCGACGTCGGGGTGGGCGGCGAGCGCGGCCCGCACCTCGGCGGGCTCGATCCGGAAACCCCGGATCTTGACCTGATCGTCCACCCGGCCCGCGAACAACACCTGACCGTCGCGGGTCCAACGCGCCCGGTCGCCGGTGCGATACATGCGCTCGCCCGAGCCGAACGGACACGCCACGAAACGCTCACCCGTCAGCCCGGGGCGACCGACGTAACCCCGCGCGAGCTGCACACCGGCCAGGTAAAGCTCGCCCGTGACGCCGGGTGGGACGGGCGCGAGACGGTCGTCCAGGACGTACACGCGCGTGTTGTCGATGGGTGCGCCGATGGGGACGGAGGAGCCTTCCCAGCCGGGGGCGCAGTGCCAGGCGGTGACGTCCACGGACGCCTCGGTCGGGCCATAGAGGTTGTGCAGTTCCACGCCGTCGAAGAGCGTGTGGAAGCGGGCCTGGGTCTCCACCGACAGCGCCTCGCCACTGCACACCACCAGGCGCAGATCCTGCGCGCACGCGACGGCGGACGGCTCCTCCAGGAACGCGTCCAGCATCGAGGGCACGAAGTGCATCACTCCGACCCGCTGCTCGCGCACCAACGCGGCCACATACACCGGGTCGCGGTGGCCTCCGGGCCGGGCGACCACCATCGTCGCGCCCGATATCAACGT
>NZ_JBSFEO010000097.1:0-15025 GCF_053594475.1 Embleya sp. NPDC001921 | reverse complement strand
AGGGACTGAGAAGCACTCGATCGCTTCCGTGTTCCGCCGACGAAACATGCAGCGTCTCCGGGCCGTCACCCCCGAAGTGGAGAAAGCCCGCTGCCAAACCTTGGGTGGGGCCACGTTGTCACGGCGGTTATCGCGAACAAGGAGTCGCGGTCCGATTTCCCCTGATCGCCTTCGCGGCCGAGAGAGGGAATGTCCGAGCGATGTCCGCGAAGTGTCCGCCCCTTGACCTCTCCCAGCCGGTGTACGACGCGGTGAACTGTGAGTCCGGGGCACCCGCACCAGGGGTTCCCCGGGCCGCTGCGAACACCGTGAACACTGACCATGAGGGCAAGGCACCACATGTCCCGGCCGTCGGCGATCCGCTCGGCGATCTCGGCGAGCTTGGCCGCCGCACGCCGTTGCAGACCGCCCGCGCGCTCGGGATCGTGATGGTGGCGGCCGGTCTTCAGAAGATCTGCGACCTCGTCCAGGGTGAACCCGCCGTTGCGCGGCCTTGATCACCCGAAACAACACGACCGACTCCGGCGGATACACGCGGTGCCCGCCCAGCGGGCGGTCCAGCTCGGCGAGCCGACCCCAACGCTCGTAGTAGCGCAGCGTCTGCGCGTTCACCCCCGCGGCGTCCGCGAGCTGCCCGGAACGTAGACCCACGCGGGTCCTCCCGCTCACGGCGTCGCCGGCCCGGCGATCCCCGCAGCCTCGACCGCCCGCGAGAGCAGGGCGTCCAGGACCGCGACCCGCCCGGCGGGAACGCTCACGTCCAGAACGAGCAGCAGCCGCTCTCCCGCTCGGCCAGATCCCGCGCGGGCCTCTACGCCGACGTCGAGGACAAGACGGGCCCGGGTCGGCTCCGGCCACTCGACGCCGACCAGGGTCTCGGCGAACGGCGCGCCGAACTCCGCAACGCGCAGCGGTTGCTCCTCGGTCGGCAGGGTAGGGCTCGGCGGTATCCAGGTCACCACGCCACTCCCATCACCTTCGGCCTTCCCCGGCGCATCTCGGTCGGGGTCGTGATCCGACGGTAAACGCGTACCCAGGTACCGGATGCAAGCCCATCTCGCCGATCGCTCGAACTCTCCGGAGCCCCCCGGATCGCCCAAGGAAGCCGGCCACCGACTCGGCGCCACCGAGGCATGGCGTCCCCGCAAGCCGCATGCGATGGCCGGCTCACCCGATGCCTGATCGAAATTCACCCAGCCAGGCGGTCGACACGACCCACTCGGCTTCTGCCAACACTGACAACGCAGCCCACAGCACGTACGAGGAAGGAAAAGTCATGGATCAAGCTCAGCCCCCACGCCCGGAAACCCCGTGACCGCATGAGCACCGTGGTGGACGACTCGGCGGAGAGCGGGCCCTCGCATGCGCTTTCGCGCGTGCGAGGGCCCTTTTCGTTCGAGGTGGTTCGACATGCCCTGCCCGAGCCGAGGAGACGGGTTACGGGCGTCTCGTGTAGAACGCGCACGTCTTCAAGACGCGGCACGGTCTCACGCCCGCGGATCGTCCCCCCGCGTGATGTGAACGATCAGCAGCAGGCACCAGCCCTCGACCGCCACGCCGACGACGCTTGGCGCATGTACTGCCCGTGCGAGCCGAGCCCTCGCCGTACGGCCCTCGTGGACTGTTCGGCCCGACCGCCGCGCTGATCCCGGAGGAATAGTCGTGTCCCCAATTGGTGCGGCGGACTTGACGGTTGTCATGGTCCGCGGCCCCGGACGCGGCTGCCATTTCTCCGATCCACACTCCCGGCGATCCCGGCGTGCACCGATTCCGGGTGCACGACCGCGTCAACACCCCTTCGAGGAGCGGGAAGTCGCCTCTGCCTCGTCGTTGTGCAAAGACCCCTGCGTGCGGAACACGCGAGGGTCTCCTTCGGAACTCGGCTCGGCCTTCACGACCACCGTGAACAGGCGTGCCCACGCACCGGGCGTACTTGTTTCATCGGTGCGAGACCGACCTGCTCCTCTAGCACGGCCAGGGCAATCCGCCCTGTCCGGGAACGGTGCTCAGGGACACGCTGGCCGTAGACCGGTCGAACCAGGCCGTCCGACCGGAGCCGATGCAGGTACGGTCCACGCGCCCGTCGGTGAACCGCACGGTGAACTTCACACCGTAGTTGTAGCCATTGGCCACCCCCATGAAGCTGTCCCGCCCGTTCCAGTCCCCCTTTGTGAAGCCGTTCAGGCAGACCTTCCCCCGGCTGCCCTGCCAGCAACTGCTTGCTGCCGCAGGTTCGGCGAATGTGACCGCCAGACCGGAGGCGATCGCCGTGCTCACCGCACAACCGATGATCCTCGTCCTGAGCTGCATGTTCCTCATCCTTCCGCGATTGCGCACCACGGCACCGGATCCGACGACGGCCGGGCGGAGTGCGACTGCACATCGCCGAGACCGGCGACGCCCACCATCCTGACGAGCGATCATCGAGACGAGCGCCCCCTTTCGGGCTCCGCCGAACTCCGCACACGTCGAGAGAAGAGGCATCGGTGCTTCGCGTCCACTTCACCGCCGAAGACCTGGCCAGGACCCGCATGGAGGCCGGCTGGGGCCCGTTGGCCGAGACGTTCTTCGGCCTGATGACGCTCCGCCGGCGCGGTCGTCTGCCGGCGCTCGAGAACTGGCGAGATCGGATGCACCGCGCGGTTGAACCCCACCCGGCCATGGCCCTGTTCGACGACGGGATCCTGGACCTGTTCACCCTCGTCGGGCCCGCCCCCTCCCTTGAGCAGGGCCTCGAGTCCGGGGCCCGGCCCGAACACATGAGAAGGGAGCTGAACGGGGCGGCCGAGTTACGGGAGCGAAATCAGGCTCGTCGCGGCGGCCGCACACCCACGCCGACTCGGCCGCCACTCGCGGATCCCGCCCACGACCGAGCCGATCGCCGTGAACTGGTGCGTTTTCTCGCGGAGTTCCATCACCAGGCGGTTGCCCCGCATCGGCGCCGGATCCACGCCAGGCTCGAGGCCGAGCACGTCACCCACTCGCACACCCTGGCCACCCGGGGGGTCGAAGCCATGCTCGCCGGGCTCTCACCCGGCTTCCGGTGGCGACCGCCGATCCTGGAGATCGGTAGCGGAGCACCACATGACGTCAAGCTTGCCGGCGGCGGGATCACACTCGTTCCGTCAGTGTTCTGCCAGACCGGGCCCATCCCCTAATCCAGTTCGGTCGACGACGACAGCGGGAAGGTCCTCTTCGTCCCTCTCATCCGCACTCCGGGGGAGGCGACCAGGCTGCTCGGCGCCCCCGAACCGACCACGGGCAATGCCTTGGAGCGCCTCGTCGGCCGGACCCGCGCCCGCACCCTCGAAACGATCGGCGACGGCAGCTGTACGACGACTCGACTCGCCGAGCTCGCCCGGATCTCCATGGCCGGTGCCAGTGAACACGCCCGAGTCCTGCGCGACGCAGGACTGCTGACGACCACTCGCCGGGGCAGCGCGGTCCTGCACGTACTCACGCCACTCGGCCGGGCGTTGCTCGACGCATCCGATACGGACCACATTGATCGCCACCGTGGAACACCGACGCCTCGGTAGGCGTCGAGGTGCGCCTCAACGAGTACTTGGTGTCCCGTCTGCGGCGGGCGAGGTGCATTTCGACTACTCGGCATCCCTGCTCCGAGCACTGACCCGAAGAGCGACAACGCACGGGCAGGCCATTGGCGTCGTGCCCGTGGTGTTCGGGTCCACCGGGGCAGGCGGCGGCAGACGGTCCTCGAGCCGGTCCAGTGGATTCGCGATGAACCGGCCAGGGGCGCAGAGCTCGTCCACGCGATCGTCGCAACGCGTCGGTCCACCCCCACGCGCGACCCGGCCCCGCGGCGGGCATCCCGGAGCTTGACCCGGGTGTGTATGCGGCGTGCATTCGAGCATCCCTTCCACCCTGCTCACGGGCAATCGGCGGCTCTGGTGTCCGCTGCGGCCGGGGGTTACGGTCGCCGCGGTGCGGGCCGCGGGACCGCAGGGCCGCAGGATCACCGAGGAGAGTGGTTTCGGATGGATGCCGAGGCTTTGGTCGTTCGCCTCATCGAGGCGTGGTCGCGGTTGGACGCCGACGAACTGGCCGGGTATTTCGCCGAGGACGCGGTGTATCACAACATCCCGATCATGCCGGTCACCGGGCGGGCGGCGATCCGCGACTTCATCGCGGCCTTCGTCGAGCCCTATTCGGGAGCGCACTTCACGGTGCATCACCAAGCGGTGAACGGGAACGTCGTGCTCAACGAGCGCACGGACACGTTCACGTTCGCCGACGGCGGCACGTCGGACATCCTGGTGACCGGGGTGTTCGAGGTCGAGGACGGCGAAATCCGCGCGTGGCGCGACTACTTCGACCTGGCGGCGGTGACCGACGCACTCGCCGCTCACGCGGCCTCGACGGTGACCGCGCCCGACGCGTAGCCGATCGACCTGCCGGCGGCGGAAACGACGGCCGTGCCCCGGCGCGGGGAGCGTCGGGGCACGGCCGTGAGGTGGTGGGCGTCGGTCAGGTGGTGGGCGTGGTCGGTGCGGTGGGGATGGTGTCGACGATGCTGCGCTTGAGGGCTGCGCTGTGGCCGGTGACCGTGCCGGCGGGGAGTTTCTCGAGGGGGCGGATCAACACCGTGCGTTCGCCCAGGAACTCGTAGGTGTTGCGGTCGAAGATCCACTCCGTTCGGTCACCGGCGACCTCGTCGGTGCGGGCCAGGGCGATGCCGGTACGGCCGATGGCGTCGGTGGACTCGGGCACCACGACCACGCCGGGGATCCGGGCCGCGGTGCGGTACAGCACGTCGGCCAGGCCCGGCGGCAGCACCTGGTTACGGATCAGGTCGCCGATCGTCTTGAACGCCTGGGCGTCGACGCCGTTGCCCTGGCCTTCGGTGTCCGCGTGGATTCGGGCGAGGAGGGCGTCGGGGTCGCGGGGCAGGGAGGCGAGGAAGTTGTAGGTGGGCGCGCCCATGTGGGGGACGGGGATCGGCGGTTCCGCAGCCTGCCGGGTGCCGTTGATGGTCCACGTCCGGCTGCCGTCCGGGGAGGCCCAGGACCGGCGGGTGCTCGGCTCGTCGACGCGGGTGTTGTCGCCGTCGATTATGGCGTGGGCGGAGCGGGTCTCGGTGTAGAGGTACTGGTCCGGCCCGGGCGTCTGCGCGGACGCGCCGGCGGCGAACGAGATCCGGTCGACCACCGCGGCCAGATCCTTGGTGCTGCCGGGGACGACCTTGATCACCGTGAGCGGCGACTTGCCGTCCGGGGTTGCCCGAGTGGCGGAATCGTCGTCGCCGCCCAGGGGGTTCAGCGCGATGGTCGCGGCGACCGCGAGCGCGGTGACCGGTACGGCGATCCACGCCAGGCGGCGGTAGGGATTACGGCGCGGACGGGGCGCGGGGTGGGGGTCCGGCGCGCCCTGCGGGCGTGCCATCGCGTCGATCTCGCTCATCAGGTGTCCTTCGAGAAGTCGGTGGCTGCCCGCGGACAGGACGGGGTCGCCGGCTGCCTCGAAGAGGTCGGCGTCGTCGGCGTTTTGCTCGGGGCGCCGGGGTACTTCGCGGTTCATCGGCTTTCCTTTCTCACGGGCCCGACCGCGGCGATGCGGCTGCCCTGTTGTTGTCCCGGGCGGGGAGAACGTTGCGGGTTTTCCGGAGCCGGTGGGGACAGCGCGAGCAGTTCGGCGGCGGCGAGCTTGCGCATCCGGACCCGGGCGCGGGAGAGCCGGGCGCGGACCGTTCCCTCCGCCACGTCCAGGGCCCGGGCCGCCTCGGCGGAGGTCAGGCCGGACCAGACGCACAGCATGAACACCTCGCGGTCGATGCGTCGCAGCTTGCCCAGGGCCGTCTTGGCGGCGGCCAGGCGCTGCGCGTCGGCCATGCGGCCGACGAGTTCGTCGGCGAAGTCGGGGACGTCGTCCTTGGCCGGCAACCTGGCCATCGCCTCGCGGTGCCGGCGGGTGGCGCGGCCGCGGTTGCGCAGGACGTTGATCGCGATCCCCATCAACCACGGCCTGGGGCCGGATCCCTCGTCGCGCAATCGCTCCCGCAGCCGCCAGGCCTCCAGGAAGGTCAACGACACGATGTCCTCGGCCGCGGCCCAGTCGCCGGTGACGCGAAAGGCGTGAGCGTAGACAACTCGCGCGTGCTCGGTGAACAACTGTCGGAAGGCCGCCGGATCACCGGCTCGCAGTTTCGCGTGCATCGAATAGTCCACGCTGGTGCTTGTCCTCCCGACCCGCCGCCGTTGCGTGACCCGGGTCACACGATCACGGCGACGGCCTGCGGCCCGCACGTTGCGCCCGGCGCGACCCGGGGCGGCGGTTCACCATTCGGCGTCGATCTCTCGGATCGCCGGGGTGCGCATCGCCACGAGGGCGGGGATCACCGTTGCCGACGTCGACCCGCTGCTGGCCGACGCCCTCCACCATCTCGGTGTCCGGGACCGACCGCGCCCGTTGACCGAGGACCACGACAACGCGTGGCGCGCCGGCCAGTGGAAGATCAAGACCGCCGTCCCCGCCGAGCGACCCGGCCGGCCGGTTCCTGCACGAGGCGGACGCCGTCGGACTCCTCCACTGGGCGGGCTGTACCCCGTCGACGGCGCGCACGGACAAAGCGGGAACGGCGTGTGGAACGCGATCGGATGGCTCCCCGGACACACCCTGTGGCAGGTGTTCGCCCCCGCCCGCGGAGGCCACCTCCCGGCAGACCACGCAGGACGACTGCTCGACATCGCCAACACCGCGTTCGCCGAACCGCGCCGCCTGCACGCCGTCGGATGGCGCCACGGCGACGTCACACCGTTCAAAACCCTCGTCACCGCGAACGACGAGGTCGTCTCCATCGATTGGGACCGCGCCCACCACCGGGACCTGCTCCCGCTGCCCTTGCCCTACCGGGCGGCATGGACCACGCCACCGCCCCCGAGATCGCCCGCGTCCTCGCCGACACCCCACCGGATACCCACGTCGACCTGACCGAGGAAGCCGAGACCTACAGCCTCGGCGCCGCGATCCGCTGGGCCTTCACCCGGGGAAACCCCCGCCACCACCGGACGCGTCGGCCCCACCGTCAGCCCCGACGAACTCCTCGACGACATCGCAACCGGCCGCCACCGCCGACCCGGCCACACCCCGAACTCGAGACTCTCATCGAACACACCACCCGCCGCGTTCCCCGACACCGCGCCGAAACCCGACTTTCCACGCCATCCGACGGGCAGGCCCGACGACCTCTGCGCGCTGACCGGCCGACCGGGCTGTTCGAGGGTCCTCCGCGCCAAACGACGTGCCGGAGGTGCCCGGGCACGGCGGGCCCGGGGAGCCGCCGATGGAGCAGGCCGGCCACCGATGGCAGACCCTCATCGCCCACGGGCCGCCGTCCGCAGCCTCCGAGAGGCCCTGACACCCCTCCTCCATGGCGGAATCCCGCGACGTCAACTTCCAGCTGATCGTCATCGACGAGCTCGTGTACCGGCAGGGGGAGTATCAGGAGTCCCTTGATACTCCCCGGCAGGGGTCATCACTCCGTCCTTCACGGTGAACGCATGCGGCCACGGGAGAATCGATATCCGGTCGGTGTATGTCCTCGAGAACGAGTTGGAGGAAGACGTCCTCGGGGAGTCAAGCGCCTGTCCCGAGGGGCTCGAGATCAGCGACGAGCTTCTGGCCGGTGTCGAGGAACTGTGCTTCGATGCCGGACCGCAGATCTGCCGGCATTGTGCGCCGGCCTGGGATGGCGAGGACGATATCTTCGACGTGCGCTCGCTGGACGACCTCGCTCTGCTCCCCAATCTCAGGCGAGTCACTGCCGTGGACCGGCTGCACCGGGCAAGTGCGAACTCCTCGCCGCCCGTGGCATCGAAGGGAGCTGAGTGGTGGGTATGCAATCGACCGACAAGAACGGACTCGCCGAGGTCGGCGAAGCACTCCTCGGCAAAATTGCTCACGGCGTGCCAACGAATGTCATCGAGCTGGCGAATGGCGCGGGAGTGTGCGTCGTCCACCGCGCCCGCGGCGGCGGCAAGGTCTACGTCGCCCCCGACAAGACGGCCCTGTTCGTCCCCTCCTCCATGGACTTCGGCACCGGGCTCGCCGCGTTCCTCGACGGCGCGCGCACACCCGTGGTGCCCTGACCGCCGAAGTGCCGTGACCGACGGCGAGTCGGTGGTGATCCGAGCCTCACGCGTGCGAAGGGGTGCCCGTCCGGCTCTGGGAAAGCGTCGAGCACGAGGCCGCAGCCGGCCCCGCGGACGGGATTCCGACGGAACGAGGCGCCCTTTCTCCGGCAGTGGAGGCGGCTCTGCGATGTCCGGGCCACGCGGCTCGGTCGCACGAGCGAGGTGATCGTGTTGCCGGAATGGTTGGTCGCGGACCGCGAGCGGTTCGCGACGGCCTCGATGACCTCCACGCTTGATGCCATGGCTTGGCCACGAGTTCCGTTCCGACGGCGGCTGTTCACGGGTTCGGGAGGCGCCTCGATCGCGTGAAGGTCGATGTTCACGAGAAAGGGAGACACCCCGGAGGTCTGCTCTTCCGGGGCCTGGCGATACTGGCGCGGAGATCTATTCGGGGAGCCTGCGCGGTGGATTGGTCGACGGTGGCACCCGGGTTCGCCGCCGGCCTGCTGATATCGGTGGCCACGGCGCCAGTGGGTGTCTCCGGCGCGGTGTTCCTGCTGCCCGTGCAGGTCGGCATCCTGGGGGTGCCGAGCCCGGCGGTGACGCCGACGAATCTGCACTTCAACGTCGTGGCCGGCCCCGGCGCGCTCTGGCGGCACCGCAGGACCGGCCGGCTGGGCGGACCGCTGACACGCCTGCTGATCACGGGAACCGTGCCGGGCGTGGTGGTCGGAGCCGTCATCCGGGTCTTCGCCGTCCCGGGCCCGCGGGTCTTCCGCCTCTTCATCGCCGCCCTGCTGCTGCCCCTCGGCCTGTGGCTCTGCGCCCGAACCCTGCGTGGTCCGGCGCCCGGCCGCAGCACCGGGGCGCAGCCCTCACCCCGCGCCACCGGAAGGCCGGCTGCGGCGGTCGGCGTCGTCGGCGGGATCTACGGGATCGGCGGCGGCTCCCTGCTCGGCCCGATCCTGGTCGGACGCGGCATGCCCGTCGCCACGGTCGCACCCGCGGCACTGGCCTCCACCTTCGTCACCTCGGTGGTCGGCGCCGCGACGTTCGCGCTGCTCTCCCTCACCGCGACCGGCGACGTCGCCCCCGACTGGCCGACCGGCCTGGCCTGCGGACTGGGCGGACTGGCCGGCGGATACCTCGGCGCCGCCCTCCAACCCCGCCTGCCCGAAACCCCCCTGCGCCACCTGCTGGGCGCCGTCGCCGCAGGGGTCGGCATGCTCTACGCCTTCCAAGGCCTGCGCTAAGCTTGTTCTTTATCCCCGGAAGGGTCGTTCCTGCCGGGGTTTGTGCGTTCGCCGGACAGAAGCGCGGCCGCCCTGGAAGCTTCGAAATGTCTGGTAACGAAGCAAACAGGAACGGCCGCTGTGACGAGTCTTGTGCAGGATCCCGCCCGCGTCGAGTCCCTGAACGTGTTGTCCCGCTTCAGGACGGACTTCCACGACTGCCTCACCACTCGCGCGGACGCGCTGTTCGAACCGACCGACGCGCTCTCGTGCGCCGATGGTGCCGTGACGTCCCTGGTCGACCTCACCCTCACACCCGAACACCGACGCGGCCACGGCGCCCTCCACGACGGGTCGAACAGCGGCCGGATCGACGAGGAACGCCTGCGGACCGTCCTGGCGGGCCTGCCGCTGCCCGGATGCGCGGACGGCCGGATCGTGCTCGCCGTCGACGTCAGCCCGTGGCTGCGCTCGGATGCCCCGACCAGCGCGGAACGCCTGTTCTGCCACGTCCACGGCCGCGCAAAAAGCAAGTCCGAGTTGATCCCGGGTTGGCCGTACTCGTTCGTCGCCGCGTTGGAATCCGGGCGCACCTCCTGGACCGCGATCCTGGACGTCGTCCGCCTGGGACCCGCACACGACGCAACGGCGGTGACCGCGAACCAACTCCGTTCCGTGGTGGGCAGGTTGACCGAGGCAGGTCATTGGAACGAGGGCGATCCGGACATTGTGGTCGTCATGGACGCGGGCTACGACGTCACCCGCCTGGCGTTCGTGTTGGCCGACCTGCCCGTCGAGGTCGTGGGCCGGATCCGCTCGGATCGGGTGATGCTCCACCCGAGACCGCCCCGTCTGCCGGGCACCCACGGCCGCCCGCCCAAGCACGGACCCGTGTTCGCGCTCGACAGACCCGAAACCTGGTCCGCTCCGACCCACACGACCGTCACCGAGACCACCCGCTACGGCACCGCCCGAGCCGACGGTTGGGACCGGATGCACCCACGACTGACCCATCGCACGAGTTGGCTCGATCACGACGGCGAACTTCCCGTCGTCGACGGCACGTTGGTGCGTCTGTGCGTCGACCGCCTGCCGGGTGACCGCGACCCCAAGCCGGTCTGGCTGTGGTCGTCGAAAACCGGCGGCACGTCGATCGACCTCGACCGCCACTGGCGGTCCTACCTCCGCCGATTCGACCTCGAACACACCTTCCGCCTGTTCAAGCAGACCCTGGGATGGACCCGCCCGAAGATTCGTTCGCCTCAGGCAGCCGACCGCTGGACGTGGCTCGTCATCGCCTGCCACACCCACCTCAGGCTCGCCCGAACCCTCGCCGCGGACCTGCGTCGCCCCTGGGAGAAACCCGCCGAACCCGGACGGCTGACCCCGGCCCGCGTCCGCCGCGGGTTCAGGAACATCCGCCCGAACCTCGCCCAGCCCGCCGGCGCACCCAAACCCGGAAAACCCGGCCCAGGACGCCCTCCCGGTTCCAGGAACCTTCGACCCGCACCCCGCTACGACGTGGGAAAGACCGTCAAACGCGAGCCCACCCTCACCGCCCACCACGAACGCACAGGATAAAGATCAAGCTTAGGCTCTGGCCCGTAATCGGTGGTAACGAAGGGTTACGGGTGTCGTTGGTGTGGCATGCGTGATGTCAACGAGCTTGTAGGTGTGGTGTTTTCGGGGCTGTCGGCCCTCGTCGTCGAGGACGTGACGGACGAGGGCGAAGTCATCCGGGTATCTGCGCGAACTCGGGACGATCCGGTGCCGTGCCCGGCGTGCGGGCAGCCGACGAGGCGGGTGCACGGCTTTCACGGACGGGTGGTCGCGGACGTGCCGGTGGACGGGCGGCGGGTCATGGCGTCGGTGCGGGTCCGGCGCCTGGTCCGTCCGGTGCTCGGCTGCCCGCAACAGACGTTCCGCGAGCAGGTTCCCGGCGTCGTCGAGCGCTACCAGCGTCGAACCAATCGTATGGCCGACCAACTCGGCTCCGTGGTCGCGGAGTTGGCGGGCCGGGCGGGCGCCCGCCTCTCCCGCGTGCTGGCTTGCGCGATCTCCCGCTCGACCGCCCTGCGCATGCTCATGCGCAGGACACTGCCGCCGCCGCGCGTCCCGCGTGTGCTCGGTATCGACGACTTCGCCCTCAAGCGCCGGCACCGCTACGCCACCGTGATCATCGACGCCGAGACCGGCGAGCGAATCGACGTCCTCCCCGGCCGCACCACCCAGACACTGGTCGCGTGGCTGCGCGAGCACCCCGGGGCCGAATACGTCTGCCGCGACGGCTCCGGCTCCTACGGTGAGGCGATCCGTCAAGCCCTCCCCGAAGCGGTACAGGTCAGCGACAGGTGGCATCTGTGGAGCAACCCGTGCGGCAAGGTCCTGGCCGAGGTCCGCGCCCATGCCGCCTGCTGGGCCACCACCGTGAACCCCGCCCGTCCCGGGGGCATACGCGAGCAAACCACCCGCGAGCGTTGGCAGAGAGTCCACAGCCTGCTCGGCCAAGGCGTCGGCCTGCTCGAATGCGCCCGCCGCCTCGACGTCGCCCTGAACACCGTCAAGCGATACTGAAGGAGGAGCCCACCGGGGACCGCCGCGCACCCCGCTGCAAGCCCACACTCGTCGACCCCTACCGCGACCACCTACGCAGGCGTCGGACCGAGGACCCCGCGGTGCCTGTCACCCACCTCCTGCGCGAAATCAAGGAACTGGGCTACACCGGCAGCGCGAACCTCCTGGTCCGCTACATCACCCAGGGCCGTGCCGAGGGTGACAAGCCCGTCACCACCCCGCAACGCTTCGCCCGCCTCCTCCTCACCCGCCCCGAGAACCTGCGCGACAAGGACGCCGCGCTGCTGCGGGAGCTCACCAAGACCTGCCCCGTGACATCCGAGCCCGCCCGTCTGACCGGTGAGTTCGCACAGCTGCTGGTCCCGGTCGAGGGCAACGACGCAAAGCTCACCGACTGGATCACGGCAGTTCGCGCCGTCGACCTGCCCCGCCTGCACTCCTTGGCGAACGGTCTTGAACTCGACCGTGCCGCCGTCGATGCCGGACTCACCACCCCTTACCACAACGGCCGCACCGAAGGCGTCAACACGCGAACCAAGCGGATCATGAGGCAGATGCACGACCGAGCCGGGTTCCTCCTGCTTCGCCAGCGAATCCTTCTCCAGTGATCGCTACAAGGCGCTACCACCGATTACGGGTCGGAGCCGAGTTCTTGACAGTCCCTCACCGACCGCTGAGGTGGCGTGTCAACGGCCAGTCTTATCGGCTCTGCGTCACATTCCGGATGCTTTTGGTGATCTTGCCGGGTATTCGCTTTCGTTCGCCAGGCTGACTGTTCGCGCATGGGCTGCTTGGCCGGGAAGGGGTGAGCCGCAGCGAGGGGAGTGGCCATGTCGATGGGTTCCGATTCGGGGGCCGGGATCCCGGTGCGGACGTTGGAAGTTGCGCGGGCCTCCAACCCGCGTGGCACCACTGCGATGTGGGTGCGGGACCGGCTCTCCGGGTTGTTCACGGACGAGGACTTCGCGGACTGGTATCCGTCGGACGGGCGACGCGGGATCTCGCCCGCGCGCCTGGCGCTGGTCTCGTGTGCCACCGGAAGGGGCACTGTGGACCGATTCTGACGCGAGGAGGCCCCGCCGCCGTCCATGAAGGGGCGATGGCGGGGCTCACTTCTTCACGGCGGTTCACCCTCACCTACCACGTGAGTCCGGACCAGATCGCTGTCACAGCGGTGACTCCCATGACCATTGCTCCGCAACCAAGAAAGAAGTCACCCGAGCTGCCACCACGAACCGGACCCTGGCGCCGGCCGATTCCCGCAACGAACACAGCGGCCACAACGCCCGCCGCCACTCCCAGAAGGCAGAGAAGGACTGCGGGGATCATGCTCAGGAGGGCAATGGCCAAGATCAGTGAACCCGTGGTCACAAGCACCACCGGCTGTATTCTGGCGTCTTCGATCTGCTGGCAGGTCATGACCTGCGGCGAATCACTGGGAGAGTAGGAGACAAGCAACTGGTCCCACGACGGATCTTCGAAGTCCGGTTCCTCTGGGTTTGATCCACCCAGCTCAAGCAGCCTCTCCCAGTCCGCGGCCACCGTCTCCCCCACCGAGACAACGGTTTCGATTTCGCCGCTGCCGGCCACTGCCAATCGAAGACGCAGCTCCTGCCTGGAGACACCGAGGACCACGGCAACGACGGACTGCCGACGCGTGGAGAAGCGGCGCCAATACCGCAGCCGTCTCCAGCCGGCCGCCAGCAGGGCAGAAGCGCCAAGAGCAACGGTCATCGTCACCCAAGTCGGAAGCACCTGTCCCCCCAAGAATCGACTGCTGATCACCTTCTCGCCGACCGAACGAGATCACCTCAGTCAACCAAATTAGCCGCAAGGACTCAGAGAGCATTTAGTGTGGGCGAATTACTCCTTATGCCCTAGTAGGTTCCTCGCCAGGTTGGGGTGGTCTCGTCCGTGATGCGCTTGGCGAGGTTGTCGATCGAGGCGACGTGGATCGTGGCTTCGGAGCCGGTGGTGAGGGTCTCGTAGTCGCGGGCGAGGCGTCGGTGCATCATGATCCATCCGATACTCCGCTCCACTACCCAGCGCCTTTTGAGGACGTGGAAGCCGCGAATTTCCGGGTTTCTGTGGACGACTTCGACATCGATTCCGAGCTTGGCGCCGTGCTCGACGACGGCTTTCTTGAAGCCGGTGTCCACCCAGCTCTTGGCGATGGTCGGTACGTCTTCTTGGCCCGGTCGAGGAGGCGTATTCCCAGGGTGTTTTCGGAGAGGCCCGCGGCGGTGACGGTCACGGCGAGGATGGGGCCGATCGTGTCGGTGATGATGCCCCGCTTCCGGCCCACGATTTTCTTTGCGGCGTCTGTTCCCTGGCTGGTCACGGGCACGTTGGTGGAGGTCTTCACGCTCTGGGTGTCGATGACGGAGCCTGTGGGTTCGGGCTTGCGGCCCTCCTTGACGCGGGCCGGTGCGGTCGGGTCGTGGTTGAGCCGGGTGAAGATTCCTTCGTCGCGCCAGGCGGCGTAGTAGGCGTAGACCGTGGCGTGGGTCGGAAAGTCGTGTGGGAGGTATTTCCAGGGAATTCCGGTGCGGTTCACGTAGAGAATCGCGTTGAACACGTCGCGGAGGTCGACTCTGGCCGGCTGTCCGGTGGGTCTGCGATCGAGCCGGGCTTTTCTTCATGCCGTCAAGGTCGGCTCGATCAGCGCCCATCGGGCGTCGGACAGGTCGCTGGGGTACGGCTTCCGCCGGCTCACGGAAGGGCTCATACACGAAGAGCGGCACCGAGGAGGGTATTTGGCTGGTTGGGAGATTCTGTGACATCGACAAGCCAGACGGCATCTGGGTGCGATGAGCGGAGCAAACAGACACCCACGGCCGGAGCTTCACGGATGGGAGGATGCATGTATGGCGCGAATCGTGCTGAACACCACTGGCAGACAAGCGACTTAACGCCTCAACCTATGCCTGGATCCCCACTCAGTGGAAGTCCGCCGCGTGGTCCACCGCCCACTCCCGGAAGGATCGGGCCGGGCTACCCGTGATGCGCTCCACCTCGTCGTTGACCGGTTCCGTGAGCCTGGGGGGTGGTTGGTTGGTGTGTGGGTGGTGGTGTGGGCTGGGGTGTTGCAGGTTGGATGAGAATGTTTTGTGGTCGTCCGGGTGAGGG
>NZ_JBSFEO010000096.1:0-17084 GCF_053594475.1 Embleya sp. NPDC001921 | reverse complement strand
CTTGGTGTGGGGGATCGGGTGTTGCAGTTCGCGTCGATCGGGTTCGATGCGGCGACGGCGGAGATGTGGGTGGCGTTGTGTGGTGGTGCGACGCTCGTGTTGGCTTCCGCCGAGGAACTCCTGCCCGGGGCGGGCCTGGCCGAGGTGATCGCCCGGGACGGTGTCACGCACGTCACGTTGCCGCCGGCGGTCGTGAGCGTGATGGACGAACGGGACCTGGCCGGGGTGCGGACCCTCGTCTGCGCCGGTGAGGCGTTGGGTGCGGATCTGGTGGCGCGGTGGGCCGCGGGTCGGCGGTTGATCAATGCGTACGGGCCGACGGAGACGACGGTGTGCGCGACGATGTCGGCGCCGTTGGCGGTGGGTGGTGAGCCGGTGGTGGGCTCGCCGGTCGTGAACACCCGGGCGTATGTGTTGGACGGGCGGCTTGCGCCGGTTCCGCCCGGGGTGGTGGGTGAGTTGTATGTGGCGGGTGCGGGTCTGGCCCGGGGTTATCTGGGCCGGTCGGGGTTGACGGGCGAGCGGTTCGTGGCCTGCCCGTTCGGCGGCGGTGGCGAGCGCATGTATCGCACCGGCGACCGGGCCCGCTGGACCGCGGACGGCCGACTGGTATTCGTGGGGCGCGCGGACGACCAGGTCAAGATCCGGGGCTTCCGGATCGAACCCGGTGAGGTACAGCACGCCTTCGAAGCACACCCCGACGTCGCCCGCGCCGCGGTGATCGCCCACGAGGACGCGCCCGGCGAGCTGCGGCTCGTCGCCTACGTCGTCCCGAGCGACTCCCGCGCCGACGACGGCGGTGACGACGGCGAGTACGAGAGGGAACTCGCCGAGCGACTCCGCGAGTTCGCGGCTCGGCGATTGCCCGCGTACATGGTCCCGTCGGCCGTGGCGGTCCTCGAGGCGCTCCCGCTGACCGCGAACGGCAAGCTCGACCGCGGGGCCCTGCCCGATCCCGGGCGCGGCGGCGGAGGAGCTTTCGGCACGGGCTCCGGCCGGAATCCGGTCACGTCGCTGGAGGTGCTGGCGTGCGAGGTGTTCGCCGCCACTCTGGGCGTGGACTCGGTGGGGGTGGACGACAACTTCTTCGAACTGGGCGGACACTCCCTGCTCGCGGTCACCCTGGTCGCCGAACTGGCCGCACGCGGAGTGTCGGTGCCGGTCCGGACGGTGTTCGCGGCGCCGACCCCTGCCGAGTTGGTGCGGCGGATGAATCTGGGCTCGGTCCGGGACGCGCTGGGCGTGCTGCTGCCGATCAAGGCCCAGGGCGACCGGCCGCCCTTCTTCGCACTGCCTCCGGGCGCCGGTTTGAGCTGGTGCTACACGCCGTTGGCCCGACACATCGACGCGGACGTCCCGCTGTACGGACTCCAGGCCCCCGGCCTGGACGGTGTCGGCGAGATGTCCCGGTCGGTCGGCGAGATGGCGGACGCCTACCTGGAGCAGATCCGCGGCGTACAGCCCAAGGGCCCCTACCACCTGCTGGGATGGTCCTTCGGTGGAATGCTCGGACACGAGATCGCGGTGCGGCTGCGGGCCGAGGGCGAAGAGGTCGCCGCACTCGTGATCATGGACACCTATCCGGCGACCGCGTTGACCGATCCGGAGGCACACGAGGAAGCGGTCGACAGGCCCGAGAGCGGCGCCGCGGAGGCGGCCGACGACGATGGCACCGAACCGACCGAGCGCATGCGGGCCGTGCGCCAGGAGGCGGGCTTCGAAGGCGCGGTCTCCGACGACGAGTTGCTGAAGCTGGCCAGGGTCCGGCGCAACAACGGCACCATCGGCGCCGACCACGAGTACGGCCGGTTCGACGGGAACGTGGTGCTGGTGGTCGCCGAGCAGGACAAGCCCGCCGGGTTCGTCGGCGCGGACAGTTGGCGACCGCACGTGACCGGTGAGATCACCGAGGTGCGGTTGCCCTGCGGCCACGCGGAGTTGGTGCTCCCGGAGATGCTCGGTCGGATCTGGTCGGCCGTGGCGGAACGACCGGGCGCGAACCCGCGGTGAGCGAGGTCGGGCGGGCCCGGAGGCGGGCCCGTCCGACGCCGGGGTCCTGAGGCGAGCCCGTCCGATACCGCGGTCCGGAAGCGGGCCCGTCCGATACCGCGACCCGGAAGCAGGCCCGCCCGACGCCGCGACCCGGAAGCGAGCCCCCCGATACCGCGGTCCGGAAACAAGGCCGCCCGACGCCGCGGCGCGTGGGTGGGATGTGCCGGCTACGACGAAGCGTGGCCCCGAGCCCTTCGATCAGGGTTCGGGGCCACGCCGTGGTCGCGCTTCCTTGGCTCAGGGGGTCCGGTGGCTCAGCGCCCCTGCCACCGGGGTTCGCGCCGTTCGGCGAACGCGCGCGGACCCTCGACCGCGTCCTCGCTGTGCCTGCGCCGCTGCTCCCATTCGAACGGGGTCGAGAAGGCCTGCTCCAGCGGCATGTCCACGGACCGCATGACCGCCTCCTTGATCGCCCGCACGGCCAAGGGCGCGCTGCGCAGGAGGTCGTCGATCCACTCGTCGACGCACGCGTCCAGGTCGTCGAGCGGGACGACCTGGTTGACCAGTCCCAGTCGGAGCGCCGTCTGGACGCTCATCCGGCGGCCGGTGAGCAGATGGCCCATGGCGATCTTCAGCGGTATCTGGCGGGCGAGCCGAAAGGCGCCGCCCGCGCCGGGAACCAGACCCAACCGGGCCTCCGGCAGCGCGAACACCGCGTGGTCGGCGGCGACGATCAGGTCGCAGGCCAGCGCGAGTTCGAAACCGCCGCCCAGGGCGTAGCCGTTCACCCGGGCGATCACCGGCTTGGACAGCTCGAACCGCTCGGTCAGTCGCGGCCAACCGGGTTGGCCCCGACTGCCGAACGTGGACCGGGGTACGCCCGCGCGGTCGAGCCGGGCGCGCTCGCGCAGGTCCTGGCCGACCGTGAACGAGCGGTCGCCCGCGCCGGTCAGCACCGCGACCCGCACCTGGTCGTCGGCCTCGACGTCGTCCCAGATGGCGGCCAGTTCCTCGTGTGTGCGCAGGTCCATCGCGTTGAGCACGGCGGGTCGGTCCAGGGTGATCCGGGCGACGTGATCCTTCTTCTCGTATCGCACCCGGGGCCGTTCGGCGGCGCTCATCGTGACGGCACCCCCTGCCGCGCGGAGAACCGGTCGACCTTGTCGAGCACGTCGGGGCTGTATATCCGCAACGCCTGTTGGAGTGCGAACTCGGCCATGTAGTACCGGAATCGGTCCGGTGACTCGTCGGCGAGATTGAGCATCCGCCGATTGGCCCCCACCGCGGGCTGCTTCAGCCGGTCCAGGCAGTCCTCGACGGCCCGGTCCAGTCGTTCGGGATCGTGCACCTCGTCGACCAGGAGCCGGGCCTCGGGTGCCTGTGCCGGGATCCGGCGGCCTTCGAGGATGATCTGCCGGGCCAGGCGCGGCCCGACGTGCCGGGTCAGGCGGAGGTTGGCGGCGCCCGGGATGATGCCCTCGCGCGCGGCCGGCAGGCTGAGGTACGCGTCGGACGCGGCCAGGACGTGATCGAAGACGAGCAGGAGCTGCATGCCGCCGCCGATCGCGAACGTGTCCACCGCCGCGACCCAGGGTTTGTCGATCGTGGGGCTGTGCCAGGCCGCGTCGTCTTCGACCCGGATGCCGCGCAACAGCTTGTGGATGTAGCCGAGTTCGCGGCGGAGCAGGAAGTCGACCAGGGAGATGTCGCCGGCGTTGAGCGCCTTGAGGTTGATGCCGGCGCTGAACACCCGGCGGCCCCGGTAGCGGGGGTGGGTCATCACGCCGCCGCGCACCAGGCCGACGCGCACTGCCGGATCGAGCAGGGCCAGGTCGACGGCGGTCTCCATGTCGTCGACCTGGCGGTTGTCCTCCGCGTTCAGGCAGTCGTCCCGACACAGGGTGAGCCGCGCGGTGCCGGCGACGCGCTCCAGCCGTACCGAACCCAGCTCGACGAGGCCGGTCGCGGTGAACTCGGGCAGCAGCGCGAGCGCCCGCGGCGTGGGCCGCAGCAGTACGTCGAGCAGATGCCGACCGGACCGCTCCGCGCCGAGGATGCCGGCGAAGAAGATGCCCTGGTCGATTTCGTGGCCCTCCTTGTGGGCCTGCGGACGACCGCGTTCGAGGACGAACTGCTCGGCGCCGGGCACCAGTCCGGGGAAGCAGGTCGCGGCCGCCCGGGACAGCTCGGCGAGTCGCAGTCCTCGGGTCCGGCACGCGGTGAGCTCGTCGTAGACGGCGTCGGCATGCCGATCCAGGAAGGCGCGGCGCAACGCGCGGGTGCCGTCCTTGGCCGCGGTCGCGGCGATGTGCTGGGCGATCGACCGGTGTTCCGGCGCGGGCAGGACAGCCAGCAGGTCGTCGGTGTGCGCGGCGGCCCGGGCCAGCGTCGAGCGGGCCGGCTCCAGTTCGGCGCGGACGAGTGCGAGGTCCTCGTGCCACTCGGGCCGGGCCCGTTCGCGGATCACGACACGGCTCCGCTGCCGGTCCGGCGCAGGTCCCGGTCGCACGCGGCCAGGTGTACGCCCAGGGCCTCCTCGAAGCCGGCGGTGCTCGCGTCGAACAACAACTGGCGTCGGATGGCCAGTTCCGGGCCGGACAACTCGCCGAGCGGTTCGGCCGCCGCCAGGGACGCGGACACGTCGTCGGTCACCTCGTCGAGGAGTTGCAGGGCGAGTGCGTCGCGGGCCGACAGGGGAGTGCCGAAGAGCACCGCCCGGCGGATCGCCGCCGCCGTGCCGCCGGCCCGGTGGGCGAGGCGGTAGACGGCCATGCCCGGCCAAGTGGCGCCGCCTTCCACCGGCACCACCAGGCGCACGGACTCGGTGGCGATGCGGTGGTCGGTGGCCAGCAGCGCGTCCAGGGCCAGGCCGCCGCAGTCGCCGTCGGCGACGGCCACGGTGGCCGCGGGCAGTCGCTCCAGGCGCCGCAGGGCGCGTTCCCACTTGCTCACCACGGCCACGGTCAGCCCGGCGGGCCTGGGGCCGTCCGGGGCGCCGGAGACGTACACCACCACCCTGCCCCGGCCACCCCGATCCTCGGCCGTGGCGCAGACCGCGCCGACCGCCGCGATCGCCTCCACGGTCAGCGGTCGGGCGCCGTCCACCCGCAGTTCCAGGTCGTCGTTCATGCGTTCCCCCATCACCACTGGACCAGTGCCGTCTCGATGGTCGAGCCGGGCCCCATGGTCATCAGCACGCCGTGGTCGCCGGCCCGGACCACACCTTCGCGGAGCAGTCGTTCGTAGGAGAACAGGAACGAACCGCTCGACACGTTGCCGTAGTCGCGCAGCACCCCGGTGGTGTGCCGCACGTCGTGCTTGGTCAGGCCGAGGTTGACCCGGACCGCGTCGATCACCTTCTTGCCGCCGGAGTGCACCAGCCAGTGCGCGATGTCGCTGCGGCGCAGTCCGGCGCCGGACAACAGTCGATCGACCACCGACTCCGCGTGCGCGCCGACCACGTAGGGCACGTCCGGGTCGAGGTAGAAGCTGAACTTGCCCTGCTCGTCGTCCCAGTCGTAGCGCATCGCGTCGATCGCGTCGGTGATCAGGCAACTGGCGAAGGACAGTACGCGCGGGCTGCCGGCGGGAGGCGAGTCGACGTCGACGCCGAGTCCGGCGTAGCCGGTCGGCGCGTCGGGCGGGCCGGCCGCGTCGGGGGTGTCGGCGGCCAGCGCGACGGCCGCCGCGCCGTCGCCGAAGAGGCTGTTGACGACCGAGGTGCGCATCGTGGCGTCGAGGACGTAGGCGGCCGAGCAGGCTTCCGCGCACACCATGACGGCGATCCGCCCGGGGTGGGCCACGGTCCAGCCGACCGTCGCGTTCAGCGCGTTGAGGCCGGCGTTGCAGCCCATGCCGACCACGTCGACGCGGCTGCAGCGCGGATCCATGCCCAGCTCCCGGATGAGCAGCGCGCTCAGACCGGGGGTGAGCAGGCCGGTGGTGGTGACGCAGCACAGGTAGCCGATGTCCGCGAGTTCGATGCCGGCGTCCTTGAGGCAGGCGTGGATTGCCCGGGCGGCCATCTCGATGGCCAGGCGCTTGTGCTTGGCGAGGAGTTCGCCCTGAGTCTCGATGATCGTCGTGCCGCCGGCGTCCCGTGCGGGCACGGACAGGAAGCGGCGTTCGATCGCGCTGTTGAGGAAGACGGAGCGCACCTTCGGATCGGAGATCCGGAACAGGTCGAGGAGTTCGCGCTGCGAGTAGGAGTGCTCGGTGACGGCCGTGCCGACGCCGAGGATCCGGGGCACGCCGGGGATGTCCTTGCGTTCGGGCGCGAACGTGGACGCGGGCGAGGTCGGCGCGAGGGTCGAGGTGAGCGCGCCGACCGAGGCGACGTTCGAGGGGTTCAGCGCGAGGGTCATTGGAAGGTCCATCCCCACATGCGGGGCTTGCTTCGTGTGCGACGTACCGCTGTGGACACTTCGATCGTCCTTTCGGTGGGCGTGGATCGGTCGGAGGGTGGATCGGTCGGAGGATGGATCCAGTCGGAGGGCGGTTCGGTCAGTGCGCGTCGGCGTCGCGTGCGGATCGGCTCTCGGCTTCGATGAACCGGGCCAGCCGGGCGACGCCTTCGGTGATCTCGGCTTCGGTGAGGTAGCTGACGGACAGTCGGAGCCGGTACTCGCCGCCGCCCTGCGGATGGAAGTAGGACATCGGCGTCCAGATGACGCCGAACTCCCGGGCGGAGCGGTCGAGTGCGGCGTTGTCCGCGCGGAACGGGACGTCGACGGCGAGGAAGAAGCCGCCGTCGGGCCGGTTCCAGCGCACGGTCTGGGCGGCGGGAGCGCCGGGAACACCTGGAGCACCGGAATCTCCGGGATCGCCGGAGCCGTCGTGGGGACCGAGTCTGCCGCCCGGGAAACACGCGTCGAGGCGTTCGAGGGTGGCCCGCATGGCCCGTCCGTAGTAGGCGGACGTTTCGACGTTCAGGGCCGAGGTCCGCCCTTCGGCCGCGAGCAGCATGCCCGCCACGGCCGCCTGGCCCAGCGGCGAGGTGTTCACGGTCACCATGCTCTTGATCCTGGTGAGTTCCTCCGCCAACAGCCCGGTACCGCCCGCCTCGTCGGCGACGACCTGGTCCGCGACGACGAAGCCCACCCGGGCACCAGGGAAGAGGGTCTTGGCGAACGAGCCCAGGTGGACCACCCGACGGTTGCGGTCGAGCGACTTCAGGGTGGGCAACTGCGGCCCGGGGCTGACCATTCGGTAGGGGCTGTCCTCGAGGATGAGGAAGTCCTCGCGCTCGGCCAGGTCGAGCAGCGCGTGCCGCTCGGCCGTCGACACGGTGTTGCCGGAGGGATTCGAGTGGTCGGGGACGAGATAGAACGCCCGACACCGGCGCCCGCGCGAGCGCTCCGCGCGGATCGCCGCGGCCAGATCGGCGCAGCGGAAGCCGTCCGGCCCCTCGTCGACGGCGGTCGACGCGACGTCCAACAGCCGGGCGGCACCGGTGATCCCGACGTAGCAGGGGCTGGAGACCAGCAGCACGTCCCCGGGACCGGAGATGAGCGCGCGCACCGCGAGGAGCATCGCCTCCTGGCAGCCGGCGGTGACCACGACGGACTCCGGCGGTACGTCGATGTGCTCGTCCCGCCGCAACGAGTCGGCGATCAGCTCGCGGATCAGCCCGGCGGTGGGGCCGTACTGGAACATCGTGTCCCGCACGCGGGCGGGCGAGTAACCGCTGTCGGCGAGGTGATCGAGGTAGCGCCGGATGTGCGTGAAGATCTGCTCCGTGTCGAAGAAGCCGTCGTACGGGCGGCCCGGCGCGAACGAGATCGCCTCGGGATGGCGATGGGTGATCTCGTTGAGGAAGTTCATCGTGTCCAGCACCGGATCACAGACGCTGCCGTGGAGCTGCTTCCTCGACAGGTGGGCGACGACCGGGTCGGTCGCGGTGGGCTCGGTGGTGCCGGTGCCGGTGCCGAAGCCGAAGCCGAAGCCGAAGCCGTCGTTGCCGTCGTTGCCGTCGTTCATCCGAGGACCGGCCGCGGGTCGAGATCGGCGACGGTTCCGGAACCGGTGACGTGATCGGGTGGCCCGGACGACGCGAGGCCGGCGCTCGTTGACACGGTCATGGAGGTACCTCCCGCAAAGGGCAGTCGGGTACGAACGACGGTCACGCCGGGGGCGTCACGGGACGCGGGCGTGCACGGGAAATCCGTTGCGCCTTCGCGGTTGTCGCGTCGCGTCGGCGGGTGCCGCGGGACGGTCGCCGGCGGTGCCGATCGAGGTGGCCGACCGGGCCGTCGGGCCGATCCACCGAATCGCACAGGCGTCCCTCCCGCCTTCCGGCGGACGGGCCGGTGAGGCCGGTGGGATCGGTGGTGGATGCCCCGCACCGTTCCCGGAGTATGGCACCACGCGAGCCGACACGGGCATGTACACCGATGACGGATACCGCCGCCTCGGAGGGCCGAGGGGAGGGCGGACCGCGACGTCGGGCGCGGGTCGTACGCCGTTCCCGCGGCTCGCCGAGACGACACGGCGTGCGGCCGGGCCCGCCCCGGTCGCGACCGACGGCAGTGGCCGTCGTCGACGGCAACAGCGGTGAATACGTGGTCGGTTACCGCACGCGGAACCGACGTGAGGGGTCACCCGAGCGGACGAATCCGCCTTCGGGTGGCCCCTCATGGGACTACCGAACGATCGGAGCCCGGTATGCCCGCCGAAATCCTTCCGGCGAGCATGATCGGGTTCTGATACCAATCATTGCTCCTGGCCAGGAAATCCCCGATACCCTTGGCCGGCAGTAGCTCACATGCCGACGGCCCCGCTGCTCACGGAGCGGACACGCTCGTCCAGTTCCTGCGCGAATCCCAGCCACGTCTCCGCGTACTGGCGCGCGAGATGCACCACCAGGGCCCCGCAATGCGGTGGTACCGCCGCGGTCAATTCGGCCCATTCCTCCATGCCGATCGCGTTCTGTCGCAGTATCCGCAGCAGGTGCCGCCCCTCTTCCTTGTGCCGCAAGGACGGGTCCCTGAGTAATTTCTCGACCACCGAGCCCGGGTCCGGTTGGAGCGTTCGCACCTTGCGTTCGACCCGCGAACCGGTGGAGCGGCCGGTCTCGGTCTCGTCCTGGGCGTCGATCTCGACCGGCAGTACGCCCACCGGTCCCTCGCCGGATTCCAGGCGCTTGCGGACGTCACTGGCGGTCGCGGGCGAGATGCCCGCGAGCCGGGCGATCTCGCGCAGCGACGCCTTGGGATGCGCCGCGATCACCTCGGCGGCCCGTTGCCGACCCTCCACGCTGTTGAGCGGGCGGATCCGGCCGTCGCGGCCGATCCGGGCGTTCAACTGCGGCAGCGCGCCGGCTGAACGGCGTCGGATCGCCCCCACGGTCTTCGCGCCCAGACCCGCGATCCGGGCGATCGCCCGATCGGACATGTGCGGATGCGACGCGATGATCCTGGTCGCGGCGGCCCGGCGATCCGCCTGCGAAAGTGGAAGGCCATGCCCTACATTCGCCTTGACCGCGTGCAGGAAGGCGTCCTCGTCGGTGCCGTCGAAAAGCTCGACATCGATGACCTCCCGCCCTTTCGACAGGGCCGCCATCAGGCGATGGATCCCGTCGATCACCTGTCCCGTGTTCCGGTTCACGAGGATGGGTGGAAGCGGTTCGTCGATTTCCGCGAGCCGGGAGATGTGTTCCTGATCCTGACCTTCCGAGCGCGGTGATTCGCCCGGTACGAGCGAGGCGATCGGGACGGTCAGGATTTCCTTGACGCGGTGTTTGTTCAGGGCTTGCTCGACAACGAGATCGGGCGCCCCTTCGTGACGCGCGATCTCCAGCGCTCTGGCGTCCGAATGTTGCATCTCAATCTCCCCCGTTGGATGAATATCCAGGATCCGATTCTCGTGAGATTTGCAATGGATCGAGCCATCGACACCGATCGTGTGCCATTGTTCCGGCGCCCACACGTGCAGGACCGCACCCGTCCGTCGCACGTACGGGCCACGCTCCGTACGTCCGACGTCCCGCATTCGACGTGGCGGGAGCCGTCACCTGTGGCGTTTCGCGTCGCGACGCGCGACAGTGATCACGGTTCGATCCGCGATCACCGACCATCGTGCGCGAACCCGGCACCACCCGGGTTCCGATGGTCGCGAAACCGCTGCTTCCCGAAATTTCCGGGAAGTGACGCCGGACCGACGCCGTCGGTGTTCACCGATCGACGCACCCGTTATCGGTTCGGCCGTATCGAGTTCGTCGGTCGCTTCCGCATGCCTCCCTTGGTCGTCGCATACTCACTCATGGTCACTGTTCGAGAGAGCGCTGTCGAGACTCGACGAGGGATCATCGGCAGGCTTGACCGGAATCCGGCGGGTGCTCCTCGGCGGCGCCGGATCGGGTGAGGTCCCGTTTCCCGGATCATCCGCCGGATCTCCCGAACGGCCGTCCGCAGGAGGGGAGTCGGGGCCGGGAGCGGGCTCGGAACCGACGCTTCGACCGGCCCGGTTCGGGCCCGGGGGAGGGGGCGGTACGGCTGCCGGCGAGGCGGCGCGGACCCGGCGTCCGGGTGCCGCGACGGTGCGGGTCCGGCCCGCCCGGGCGACCTCCGCCAACCGGGCCGACAGATCGCGCCGATGCCGGTCGCCCGTCCCCGTTTCACGGTTCGCCACTTGCAAATATCGCGCAAAGCGCTCCCATGTGCCATCCGCCGACCAGCGCCGATCACGTTTGTAGACGGTTTGCCATGGGCCGAACCGCGCGGGCAGATCGCGCCAGGGCACCCCGGTCCGGGTGTGGAACAACACCCCGTCGATCACCCGACGATGCTCGCCCCAGCGGCCACCGCGTCGCCCACCGGCCGGCAACAGCGGTTCCAGAAGGGCCCATTCGGCATTGGTCAGATCCCCTCGCCCCACCACACCGGACAGCGTGTACCAAGGCGCGCCGGGCCACAAGATCCGGGAAACAGAACCGGGATTCGGTCGGCGCGTCGGGTGGAAATCGGGACGGGGCTCCCGCGGACCCGCAGGCGCGGCGCCAACTCCCGCGCACAGTTCGGAATTCGTCGAACCGCTGCGATGTCGGCTGTTCAACCGGGGCCGTGACGCAGTTGAACGGCGCACGGTCGGTCGGCGGCGAAGTCGCGCTATTGATGCGCCGGGACGGGTCGGCCAGAGTGACCCGAAGAGCCATGAGGCATGGCTGATTCCTGGGAAAGGACGGCATGGTGACGAATCCTTTCGACGACACCGAGGCGAGATTCCTGGTGCTGGTCAACGAGGAGGGACAACATTCGCTCTGGCCGGTCTTCGCCGAGGTACCCGCCGGGTGGACGACCGCGTTCGGCGAGGCGGGCCGTCAGGAATGCCTCGACTACATCGAGGAATCGTGGACCGACATGCGTCCGAAGAGCCTGATCGAGGCCATGGAGGCGAGCGCGGCGAGCACCTGAGGCGACCGGCCGGCGCCGCTCACCCGCTCGTGGCCGCTCGTGGCCGCTCGCGGCCCCGAGCCGTGGGCGGCGGCGCCGGCCCACCGGTAGCACCGGGACGGCGACGCGCTCCATGGGCCTGCGGACCGCGTGGACCCGGCCGGTGCCCCTTGTGGACCTGATGGAGCCCGTGGACCCGGTGGATCTCGCGGACGTGGCGGAGCCGGCGGACCCCGTCGAGCTCGCGGACCTCGGACCGGTCAGACCGCCGTGAACGCGAGTGTCACGTTGTGGCCGCCGAAGGCCGACGAGTTGCTCAGCGCGGCTCGTACGCCCGGCCCTCCGGGCAGTTCGCGCGCCTCGGGCGCGATGGTGATCCCGGTCGCGGTGACCTCGTCGTCGGGGTCGTCCAGATTGAGCGTCGGCGGGGCGACCGAGTCGCGCAGGGCGCAGATCGCGGCCACCGCCTCGACCGCTCCCGCGCCGCCGATCAGGTGCCCGGTCATCGACTTGGTCGCCGAGACCACCGCGCCGGCGGTGGCCGCGCCGAGGACCTGCCGGATCGCCCGGGCCTCGGCGCTGTCCCCGGCCTTGGTCGAGGTGGCGTGCGCGTTGATGTGTACGACCTGCTCCGGCGCGAGGCGGGCGTTCGCCAGGGCGTGGGTCATCGCCAACGCCAGTCCGGCGCCGTCCGGTTCGGGTACCGCGATGTGATGCGCGTCGGCCGAATAGCCCACCCCCGCGGCGATCGCGTGTACCGTCGCGCCTCGGCGAGCCGCGTGCGCGGCCGACTCCAGGACGAGCATCCCGGCGCCCTCGCCCAGTACCAAACCGTCCCTGGCCTTGTCGAACGGCCGGGACGCGCGCAGCGGTTCGTCCTCGGCCGGGGACAGCGCCTGGAGCGCCGCGAACATCGCCGCCCACATCGGCGTGATCGGCGTCTCGGTCCCACCGGCCACCACGACGTCGGCCCGGCCCGAACGGATCATCTCGATCCCGTAGCCGATCGCCTCCGCACCGGAGGCGCACGCGCCCGCGGCGGTGTGCGCACCCGCCCGCGCGCACAGCTCGATGCTCAGCCAGCCCGCCGCGCTGTTCGGCATCACCCTGGGCGCGGTGTACGGCGACATCCGTCGCCAACCGCGTTCGCGCAGGGTGTCGTAGGCGGCGAGGTAGGTGAGGTGTCCGCCCAGCGCGGTACCGATCGAGACGCCGAGCCGCTCCGGTGCCACCTCTGGCGCGCCGGCGTCCCGCCACGCCTCGCGGGCGGCGGTCATCGCCAGGTGCGTGCTGCGATCCATGGTCCGCAGCTCGGTGCGGCTGACCACCGAGGCCGGATCGACCGCGGCGGGCGCGCCGACGCGGATGGGGATGTCGTCCGGCCAGCCGTCCGCCAGCCGGCGCACACCCGACCGCCCGGCCAGCAACGCGGCCCACGTGGAAGTCAGTTCACCGCCGACCGGGGTGGTGGCGCCCAGTCCGGTCACGACGACGCGGGTGTCATCCGTGTTCATGGTCACTGGCCCTTCGAGCGGTCCGCAATTCCGCGACGAATTCGCGGATTCACCGGGTCGTCGACATTTCCGGGAGCACCATGCGCGCCGCCGAAAACCCAAATCCGCCACACGATTGTTGGGGTTGTCGGGGATTTGGGGGGAGTATCGAAATCAGGACACCGTTTTCGAGCCTTCGGAACGCGAGTCCGCCTTCGAATGGTATTCCGTATGTTCGACGCCGACGCGGCTCACGATGACACACGGCCCGAGGCCCGATCAATGCCCGCTCCGGCCCGGTCCGCGGACGCGTGTTCAACTGTGCTGTCGCGGCAGTTGAACGCAGGTCGGAAGGGATGTTCGAGTGCTTGTCGCCCCGGTCGCGCACCCCCGGCGACCCCCGCGCGGCCGGGGCCGCACATGTGTGCCGAGACGAGCGAAGAAGGCAGGAACCAATGGTGAGTCCACACGGCAGGGATCTCTCGGGGCCCCTCCCCGACGTCCTGCGGTCCCCGAAGGAAGCCGTCGAATCGATCCGGACGCCGGCCGGCGATCGCATGTGGATGGTGCGCGATTACACCCTCGCCCGCCAGGTGTTGTCCGACCCGCGATTCAGCAGGTCCGAGGCGACCACCGCGCACGCACCGCGGTTCGCCGAGGTGCAACCCATCCCGCAGTCGATGATGAGCATGGACGGGTACGACCACGCGCGGCTGCGCCGCATCGTCGCCGGCGCCTTCTCCGCACAGCGGATCGCCGCCACCGAGCCGACCGTGGCCCGACTGGCCGACGAACACCTGGACCGACTGGCCGCCGCCGGGCCACCGGCGGACCTGATCACGGGTCTCGCGGCGCCGCTGCCGATCGCCGTGCTGTGCGGCCTGCTCGGCGTCCCGCTCGCCGACGCCGAGGTGTTCGGCGACTCGGTGGAGGTGCTGTTCGACATCACCTCGGGACCGGCGGAGATGTCCCGACGACGACTGGAACTGGTCCGGTACATGGCCGACTTGCTGGCGCGCAAGACCGGCAGTGGGGACGACGACCTGCTCGGCATGCTGATCGCCGCCCGCGACCGCGACGGGATGACCAAGCAGGAAATGCTCGCGATGGCACTCGCGTTGCTGATGGCCGGCTACGAGACCACGATCGGCCAGATCGGCATGTCCGTACTGACCCTGCTCACCCGACCCGATGCCCATCAGGCACTGCTCGACGACCCGGATTCGCTGCCGGTGGTGGTCGAGGAACTGCTGCGCCTGGACTCCGCGTCGCCGCTGAGCTTCCCGCGCGTGGCCACGGAAGCGGTGCGGCTGGGCGACGTCGACATCCGCGCCGGAGAGGCCGTGATCGTCTCGCTGATGCACGGCAACCGCGACGAGAAGGTCTTCGCGGACCCCGATCTGCTCGTTGCGAACGGCCGGGGGCCGACCCACCTCGCGTTCGGTCACGGCATCCACCGCTGCCTGGGCGCGCCGCTCGCCAGGCTCCAACTCCACGTCGTCCTGGGCCGATTGCTCAGCCGATTCCCGGACCTGAGGCTGGCCGACGGGCCCGACGCGGTGCGTTGGAAGGACGGCCTGGCCACGCGCGGCCTGGCCCGCCTGATGGTCTCGTGGCAACCGGTGGACCGGTCGCCCGGCGAGGCGACCCGACCACCGCTTCCGGTCGAGGCCCGCGCGCGGTGACCACGCGGCGACCCGATTGATCCGACCCTGCTCGCGTGCGATAGTCGGCACCGACGCGCGGCACGGGGAAGGTGCCGCCGGCCACGCGGAGTTCGACGACTCCGCGGACTCGACGGAACGCCTTGTCCGTGCCGTCGCGATCTCCCCGCGGGCCGAGGGCCGTGTCGTCGACGGAGTCGGCACGGACCACGCCCGCGCGTCCCGCCGCGCCCGACGCCTCGATCCCGGCAATCGGCTCGCTCCGCTCGATCCGCCCGGTGTCTCGGATCGCGATCCCCCGGGTGCAGCACCCGCCCGACCCGAGTCCGCCCGCGATTCGTCGAAGGTGCGCACGGCGGCATCGCCCGTACGCACGTGAGAGGAGCTGTCATGGAAACCGTGTCCGCACCGGAAGCGCTCGACATGCTGGCCGAGGTCCTCGGCACCCCCGTGCCCGACGCGGACGTCGCGTTCGGGACGCTGAAGATGGACTCCCTCCAGACGGTCGAGTGGCTGACCATGATCGAGGACCGCCTCGGGTTCGTCTACGACCTCAAGGACCTGAACTTCCACGAACTCGCCGAGCAAAGCGTCGGCGAGGTACTGGAGTTCCTGCACGGCATCGCCGCCGCCCGCCAGTCCGAGTGACGGGGGGCCGCGACCGGGTTGATCAGCGGTGAGGCGCCGGGCGGCGGTGCCGAGCAGACCCTGTTCATGCCGCTCGCGGCTCCGCGGCAGGGCCATGTCGACCTCGAGGCCGTACGCGCCGATCGGCGTGACGTACAGCGTGGTGGTGTCCGGCCGGAAGAGCGCGTACCGGGCGTCCGCCCCGTCGCCGGTGCGGGCCGGCGTGCCCCCGCCGGGCAGCGGCGTCCGCGCCCGGGCGTGAGCGGCCGGTCGTCGAGGCGGACGGTGGTCAGCCGGCCCGCTCCCCGCTTCGCCCGTCCGGGTTACGGGATACGGGTTTCGGGATGTGGGACACGGCGGATGCGGGACGCGGCGGGGTGTGGGATGCGGCGGTGTGGCCGGCGGCGCGGGTGTTCGTCCGGGTGGTGGCGCGAGTTCAGGACGGCCGGCCGTGTTCGCCCAGGCCGTCGGCCGCCCGGGCGACCAGCATTCCCACGCGCGTGCACGCGACTTCGTCGAGGCGGCCGGACGGGGCGCTGACGATCAGTGCGGCCACCGGACGGCCGGTCGGATCCAGGACGGCTGCCCCGACGCTGGTGATGTCCGCGTCCACCGCGCCCATGCTGAGCGACCAGCCGCGTTCGCGGGTGCCGGTCAACTCCCGTTGGAAGGCCACGTCGTACGGATCGATCCCGGACAGGTCCCACTCGTCGGGAGGAGTCGCCGCGCACAGGGCCAGCCCGGCCGCGCTGGTGGCCGCGGGGAACACCAGTCCGACGCGCGGGACGGTGCGGACGAGTTGCCGGCTCTCCGCGACGTCGACGGCGACGATGCGACCGGCGTCGGGCACCGCGAGGGTCACCGTCTCGCCGGTCGCCTCGCGCAGGTCCGCCAGTACGGGACGGGCGCGGGTCAGCAGGTCGTCGCGGCGGCGCGCCTGAGCCGCCAGGACCAGGGGGCGGGTGGTCAACTTCCACCGGGTGGACGGTTCGGCGGTGGGCCGCAGCCATCCGCTCGCGTGCAGCGTCACCAGGATCCGCTGCAGGGCGCTCTTGTCCACGCCCGTGATCCGGGCGAGATCGGCGACCCCGATCGGCTCGTGCGCGGCGATGACCTCGAGCACGTCCAGGGCGCGCGCGAGGCTCTGCAGGGGCTTGACGGCCATGACGCGCCCTCCGGTACATTGCGAATCACTGTGCAACATAGCGTGTCACATAGCGACACACAAGTGCTCCAAGGAGCTGTCGTGACGACCCTCGATCCCGAACTGTTCCTCCCCGACCCCGAGCCCGCCGACGTGCGCTACACCGTCATCTCGGTCGACGACCACGTCGTGGAACCGCCGCACCTGTTCGACACCCACCTGCCGACGTCGCTCCGCGAACGCGGCCCGCGCATCGTCGAGAACGCGAACGGCGCGCACGTCTGGGAGTTCGAGGGCGAGCGCTACTCGCAGGTGGGCATGAACGCCGTCGCCGGTCGTCGACCCGAGAGCGTCGGCCTGGAACCGGCGCGCTTCGACCAGATGCGCCCCGGCTGCTACGACGTGCACGCTCGGGTCGAGGACATGGACCTCGGCGGCATCTGGGCCATGCTCAACTTCCCGTCCCAGATCACCGGGTTCTGCGGCCGGGTGTTCGCGCACGCCCGGGACGTCGAGGTCGGGAAGGCGTGCGTGCGCGCGTGGAACGACTGGATGTACGAGGAATGGCACCGCGCGTACCCCGAGCGGATCATCCCCGGAGGGATCACCTATCTCGCCGACCCGGCCGAGGCCGTGGCCGAGATCGAGCGCAACGCGGACCGCGGCTTCACCTCGGTGACCTTCCCCGAGCGCCCGCACGCGATCGGCCTGCCGTCGTTGTGGAACCGCGACCACTGGGACCCCATCATCCGCGCGTGCGACGAGACCGACACCG
>NZ_JBSFEO010000095.1:0-17156 GCF_053594475.1 Embleya sp. NPDC001921 | reverse complement strand
CCGGTACGTGCGCGCCGTTCGGCGCGAGGGCGCGTCGGCCGTGCGCGTCGGGGGTGCCGCGACGGACGGCCTCGGGCAAGGCGTGCGGGACCCGGTGCCACCCGTCCCGGGCCGCGCCGAGCCCGACCCTACCGGGCCACCGAGGCCGAACGCCGGAACCAGTGATCCACGACCAGTGATCCGCGATCCCCATAGGGTCATCGCCCAGCGGGACCGGCCGCCGCCGCCCGCCGCGCCGGCATCGTTCAATCCGGGTCCTCGCCCTGCTCGGCGGCCTGCACCGGGTGCTGCCGGTCGAGCACGGCGGTGCCTGTCCCGGCGAGGCGCCCCGGTGGACCGTCCCGAGTGCCTTCGTCCTGCCCGGCCCGGCACTGATACGTGAAGCGTGACCCGAGGCCCTGTGTGGGTCTAATGGGTCCAGGGCGGCGTGATGGTGCTGCCGTCGGCCAGCTCGGCGCTGAGCCCGACACGTGTGGTGACCCACATGTGCGCGGGCCGGTCGGTGGTGTTGGCAACCGCCAGCTCGGAGCCTGCCGGAGCCACCGCCGCGTCACCGACGCCCAGTTCGGCGCTCTCGCCGCCGATCGTGAACCGAAGACGACCGGACAGGACGTAGAAGGTTTCCTCGTGACTGATCACGTGGGCCGGACCCACCGTCCCGGCCGGGATCTCGCCGCGCCAGGCGGCGAGATCCCGGCTGCCCGTGCCCGGACGGACGTAGGAAACGAAGCGGGCACCGTGGATCTCGTGCACGACGGCCTCGTCACTGCGGATGAAGGGCATACCGACCTCCTTATAGACAAGCAACTTGTCCATGAAGACAAGCAGCTTGACGAGTTATAGTCAAGCCCATGGATGACGCTCTGGCCTTCTCCGCACTCGTGCTGGCACTCTCCGGACAGTTGGTGCAGGAGATCCACACTCGCGTGTCCCAGCAGGGATTCGAGGATCTGCGGCCCGCACACGGCTTCGCCTTCGCCCGCATCTCCCTGGGCGACGCCACCACGGCCGACCTGGCCGAGCACCTGGGGGTGACCAAGCAGGCCGCCGCCCAACTGGTCGAGGAACTGGTCCGCAAGGGGTATGTGGCCCGGCATCCACACCCCCACGACGCCCGCGCCCGGCTCCTGGGACTGACGGAGGCAGGCTGGGCCGCCACTCGCGCCGCCGACCGAGCGGCCCGGGCCGCCGTCGCACCGTGGCGAGAGGCACTGGGCGAGGCGCGCTTCGGTGAACTCGTCGCCGACCTGACCCGGCTCACCCCACCGGGGCCGATCCGCCCGACCTGGTGAGCCGGCAAGGCACCGGCCCGGACCGTCGCAGGTCACCGAGGAGGAGCACCGAAGCGGGACGGCGGCCGGCGGCCCGCCGGAGCAAGGCGCCACCACCCTGTCCGTGTGACCGACGATCCCACGGTCGTTGTCGGCTGGGCAGGACTGCCCTGGTGAGCGATGGAGCCGTCTCGCGTGTGGGCGTGCCCGCGAGGCGAGGGTCGCAGGCCTGCGTGAGCGGGGCCGGTGGGACGCGACGTCCCGGGATGTTGCGGGACAATGGAATGGTCGCGCCGGCCCGAGGGCCCCTGAGGTGCGCGGGATCGCCGGCCGGACGTCGGCGGCCGGGGTCGGGACGGGAGCACCGACCGGCCGCCGACCTTCGCGCGACCGCACACGAGGGCACGACGCCCGGCGGCGACGGCCGAGACGATCCGGCCGAAGGCGGTGGGATTCATGACGCGCACCGAGTACGTGGCCCCGCTCGGGTGATGACCGAAGCCGGGCGCTTCGAGGTGCGTGCCCGTCCGGCCCGCCGACCCGACGGCGCCTGGAGCGGCGCGATCCGCGGCGCCGACCCCCGCTTCGATCCGAAGGCGCCGGCCCGTGCCCACCCGCCTGTGGTGGATCGGCGACTGTGCCTGTTCGTTCACCGTTGAAGCCGTTCGGGATCACGGGGCCGACGTCAGCGGCGACCATGCCGCCTTCGGCCGACGAGTACCCGTACGGCAGGCGGCCGGGTGCCCGTTGGTCTGACGGACGGCCGGGCTCCGCGCGGCCTCCGCGCCGGGCCTGGGTGATGGGGGAGGTCGGCCTCGACCTCGACCGGCCGGTGGCCGGGTTGCCCGGCCCGGTCGGGTGGGACGTCGTGGTCGCGGACCCGGCGGCGTCCACGATCGGCGACGGCGTCGGGTGCTCAACGTCGGAGCGGGGTGTCGCCGAGCAGTTTGTCCCCGGTGTCGGTCGGGGTTTGGTCCGTGTGGTGTTGCGTGGTGGGGTGTCCCGGGCGTAGTCCGAGCAGGAAGGCGTGGCGGCGGGCGGCGCCGAGGGCGGCGGTGCCGGCGTCGTCGAGGACCTCGATGTCGGAGAGGTCGAAGTCGATGTCGACGATGTGGTCGGGAAGCGCGTTGATGCCGTGCAGGAGGGCTCGGCGCACGCCGTGGGCCGCGGTCGCGTCCATCACTGCGGGGAGTGTCACCAGTGCCCGGTCGCCGCCGATCACGCGCACACGGACTTCGCCGTCGTCGATCACTGTCTTCCTCGCTCCGTGAGGGATCGACCTCGCCTGCGACGTCGTGGTGCCGGTCGAGGATCCATGCCGTGATGTCCGGCCGGTCGTCGGCGGGTTCCCCAAAGCCCTCCTGCGCGGGAACGCGCCGACGTTCGGGTTCCGGGGGTCAGCCGTCCAGTCGTGCGCGTAGGAGTGCCTTGGCTTGTTCGGCGCCCTTGCGGCTTTCGCCTTGGGCGCGTCGGAAGAATTCCGCGAGTTCGTTGTCGCCGTCGCGTTCGGCGTCCCGGATGTACGTCTGCAGGCGCAGGGCGTTGCTCAGGCACGCCTCGGTGAACCAGATGATGTTGTAGTCCTTGTCCTTGGTCCCGGTGATGTCGCCGCTCTCGCTCATCGGTGCCTCCTGTGACGCGTTGTCTGTCGGGTGTCGAACTCCGCTACCCGGGCCGTGTGGTGCCGAATCGGGCCTCGCGCTCCGCCACCCCGCACGCGCGGCCGTGGGGGTGGCGAGGCGCTCGGCGCCGGATTCAGGTGGTGGCGAGCATGCCCGTGCGCAGGGCGGTGAAGGCCTGGGTGAGCAGGCGGGATACGTGCATCTGGGAGAGGCCGAGGATCCTGCCGATCTCGGCCTGGGTGAGGTCGTCCCAGAAGCGGAGCTTGAGGATGCGGCGGTCGCGGTCGTCGAGTTCGGCGATCAGCGGGCGCAGAGCTTCCCGGTTGAGGACGAGTTCGAGCGCGGGGTCGGGGGCGCCTCGCAGGTCGTGTCCGGTGGCCGCGCCGGGGTCATTGCCGGCGGGTGGTGCGTCGAGGGAGTCGGTGCGTAGGGCGGCACCGACCTCCAGGCCCAGGCGTGCGAGGGGAATCGGCGACGAAGCGTCGTCGGATCTCACCCCTGCCCGGGCACGGCCGACCAACGGCGCGCCCGCTCGGCTGTCGGCTGTCTTGCTCCGGCCCTGCGCGTGCGCCGGCCGGGTGAGGCACCGTGCGGGGCCGGGGGGCGAACGCTGTTCGAGGGCCGCGAGGCGTGTCGGCGGTTGGGGTGCTCGGGGTGGGCGAGGGCATCGACTCCACAGGTGGTCGACGCCCTCGTCGCGTTCCCGCCGCAGGGGCACATTCCGCGCGTTCGTCGCCGACGGACGCGGGCCCGCGAAGGGCGTGTGTCCACGATGACGGCAAAACGGTCTACATCGCGCGGGGTTGGGCCGGATGCGTGAACGTTCCCTCGAACGTGTCGGCGGCCGGGCTCGTGCCGGGACGGGGCCGCTTCCGCAGGGTGCGGTTCCTCGTGTGGCCGGTCGGGGCCGAGTGCGTCGAGGGTCGGGTCATTCCGGCGGCTGGGTCAGGGCCGTGCACGGCACGGTCGACACGTCTCGGGCTTGACACCGTGGCGGATGAGGCCGGCCGGGCCCGGGGGCACGAGTGTCGCGATGGAGGTCGGGCATCGGGGCGGTCGCCGGTTCGCGTGCGCGTCCGGCGTTCCGGCACAACGGCTCGATCGGGGCGTGCTCTTCACGGGCTGCGGCCAGGTCCTGCAACAGCGGCGACGAGGCGACCACGGTCGCCGGGGACGGGCGTGGTGGCGACGGTCCCGGCGAGAAATGGACCCCATCAAACGACCGGATCGTCCTCGACCGGATCCTCGTCCGCACCCGTCACCGGCGGCCCGGTCGACAACCGCCCTGCCCGGCAGGCGAGATCACGCTCCGCCGCGTCGGGCACCTGCCGCTCCTCCACCGGTTTCCGGCAGGTGTCTTCGGCAGCCGCCACGCCCGGCGGGGCGCGTCCGGCTGCGGCGCGATCGCCAACGCCGACGCCTTCCCCGACTCGGGAACCGGCGAGTCGTGGAACGAGGGCTTGCGATGCCGGCGGCGACCTTCCGGCGCCCGGTCGACCCGGGCGCTCCAGTCGGCCGGGTGGGGCGTTGCGCGGGTCGGGCCAGTCGAACGGGTCGGCGGTGACCTTGTCGCCGGTGCCGTGCGAGTTCGAGGTGGGCGTGTACTCCGGGCCTGTCATCCGTCGGTTCTGCGTCGGACGCCGGCGGCCCGCGCGCCGGCCGGGCCCTGTTCGGGCCGGGCGGGGGGCCCGCCCGGCCCGGGACGGCGCCGGTTGTGGTTGGCGTGGGTGGGGGTACGCACCGGGCGGGCCCGGATCATTGCATCCGTGGAATACCCCTCGGCTGGAGCCACGGCGGCCTTCCACCGGGGGCGGCCACTCGTCGTGCCTCTCACACGGTGACCCGGTCTCCGGCCGGTCCCGGGGTCCGGGTTTCAGGCTGCGGGGGCGAGTTCGGCGCGGCCGAAGAGCAGAGCCCAGCCGGTGGGCAGCCGGGTCAGCATGCGGGTGAGGAGTTCGGGGCCGGCAAGGGCGGCGACGACGGTCAGGACCGATCCGGTGTCCCAGCGTGCGACGCCGGGGGTGCTGTCGGTGCGGGCGGCGATGTCTTTCACGAAGTCCAGGCCGCTGGAGGGGCGGGGTTGGGCGGTGTGCGCGGTGAGCAGGAGGGCGGCTTCGATGGGGAGTCGGGCGGCGAGGTCCAGGCGCTCTCGTCCGGTGAGTTGGCGGCCCAGTCCGGAGAGTACGACGCGGAGCGCGTCCTCGGCTTGGGCCCGGGTGCGGTAGGCCCCTTCGAGACGGACCTTGTCCACCAGGTCGGTGTAGGTGCCCACCGTCGTGGTCGGAGAGGGTTCGTTTCGGGTGTGCATTGTCGCGGATCGCCTTTCCGGTCCCGGAGTTGAATGGGTGTCGGGGGAGGGAAGCGTTGGCACGGCGCGGGCGGTCGAGGGCATACGAGTGACCGCGATCCGGAGGGCTCCGGTCCATGTGGCCGCCCGCGCATGCCGGTTGGGGCCGGCGGGGGCGTGCCGCGTCTCGGCACGCCCCGGGCCGGCCGCGCGCCCCGGTGTCGCGGCTCTGTGTCAGGCGGTGATGACCTTGCGGTCGGCTGCACCGCCGCCGATCGGGATCTTGCGGGGCTTGGCACGCTCGGCGATGGGGATCCGCAGGGTCAGTACGCCGGCTTCGTAGTCGGCGTCGATGCGTTCGGTGTCGAGGGTGTCGGCGAGCACGATCTGGCGGGAGAAGACGCCCACGGGGCGCTCGGACAGCTCCATCTGTACCTCGTCGGCCTTGGCGACGGGTTCGCGGCGGGCCTTGACGGTGAGCATGTTGCGTTCGACGTCGATGTCGATCGCCTCGGGGGTCACGCCCGGCAGGTCGAACGAGACCACGTACACCTCACCGTCGCGCCAGGCGTCCATCGGCATCGCGGTCGGCCGGGAGGCGGCGCCGGGTACGAGGAGCTGCTGCGCGAGCCGGTCGAGCTCGCGGAAGGGGTCGGTACGCATCAACATCGCGAGAACACCTCCGAAAGGTTCGGTCGGTAGCGCCCTGACGGGCTGCCTGGAACCGTTGTAGCATGTCATCGAAAGGATGACAAACATGAGGGTCATCCAAAGGATGACGATGTGAGAGGGGCTCCGGTGACCGCGAACGAACGACCCGACAACCCCGCCGCGGGGCCCGCGTCCTTCCTGGCCGCCGCCGCGGCCCTGGAAGCCATCGACCGGGCCGTCCGTACCGCACAGCACGGCAACCGCGAGCCCGCGCGCCCGGGAGAGGGCCCCGAACAGGCGCTGGCCTCGCTGCTGCTGCTCCGCGAGATCCGCGAGCGACTCGCCGGATGGGAGAGCGGCCTGATCGAGAACGCCCGCGACGCGGGCGCCAGTTGGGCGGACCTCGCCCACCCCCTGGGCGTCGCCAGCCGGCAGGCGGCCGAACGCCGCTACCTGCGGCTGCGCCCGGGCCCCGCCGGAACCACCGGCGAACAACGCGTCACCGCCACCCGCGAACGCCGCGCCGCCGACCGCGCCGCCGGCGCCCGGGCCCGCGACAACGCCGCCGACCTGCGCCGCCTCGCGGGCCGCATCACCGCACTCACCGACCTCCCGGCCGCATCCCGTGCCTGCGTGGGACGACTGGACCAGGCCCTGGGCCAGGACGACCCGGCCGCCCTGATCGACCCCCTCAACGCCGCTCGTGCGCACCTGACCACCACCCACCCGGAGTTGGCCGCCCGCATCGACGCCCTGGTGGATCCGCCCTGGACCGACGCCACGACGTGATCGGGCCCGCACGGACACGGGCACGGTCGCCGTCGGGGGTGGTCCGGGATGCCTGAGATCGCCTGCGGTGAGGGAGATGTCGGCGGAAGGTCCGCGGGGTCGACCGGCGCATGGTCGATGCCGATGCCGACGGTGGACCGGGGTTCGGCGAAGGCACCCGGAGTGCTCCGCGAGAAATGTGGCCCGGGCCCGAACCGTGTGACCAATGGGATCGCCACCGCCCGGAGTCCCCCGCGCCGATTCTTCCGTGCCTCGGGGCGATGCACCACCTCCGGCGCGGCTACCGAACGTTCTGCCCACCCTCGCCGCGCTCGGTGCCGACGTCACCCTCACGACCACGGGGAACCAGCACCCATGACCACCACGCCGTTCCCCCGCACCGACCTCGAAACCCTGCATGAGACCCTCGACGCCCTCGTCAACAGCGGGGGAGGCCCCGGTGGCGTCATCGTCTGTGGCACGGCGGCGGGGGAGCAGCACACCATCCCGGCGGGCGTCGTCGCCCCCGAATGCGGCGACGATCCACCCACCGAACACACCCGCTACGACGCCGCGTCCCCGACCAAGATCGTTGCCACCCGGCCCCTGGTCGGCCGCGCCGTCGACGCCGGACTCCTCGGCCCCGACACCCCCGTCCGCGCCTATCCACCCGCGATCGGCGACCACGCGCCCGGCGCCGACGCCACCCTCCCTCAACTCCTCGCCCACACCAGCGGACTTCGCGCCGAAACCCGCCCCGACCGCTACCGAGGCAACCCCACGTCCCTGGCCGAACTCCTGCGCCGCGAACCCCTCGAACCCCGAGCGGCCATCCGGAATCCGGAATGTGCGGCGTCAGGAGATCTGTGGCAGCACCCGGTCGCTCTGGCACACGTAACGCGTGCCGTCCAGGGTGAAGCACTTGAGCGGCTCCCAGTCGCGAACGCCGGGCAAGCGGTGGACGTACAGGTCCCGGCCGGCGGGGTGGAGCTCGAACTCGCTGGGAGTGCCTCCCGTGAAGGCCCGGCGCAGGAACAGCGCACCGCCCCGTTCGAGGATCTCTTCGAGCACCCCCACGCGTTGGTATCGGCCCAGGTAGCCTCCCGCGTCGTGCGGTGGCCTGGTGCCGTCGGGGGCGTGCGGCGGGCGGGGCGCGACGCCGGCGAAGTCGGTGAAGATCTCCCGGTACAGGTCGTGGTAGAGCGCCTGGGCGTCGCCTCCGTTGGTGAGCAGAACGACCGCGAGACGGGCGTCGGGCAGTACACGAAGGTAGGACGACTGACCCTGGGTCCTGCCGTCGTGGCCGTACACCGCCCGACCGTTCCAGTCCCAACGGGCCCACCCCAGACCGCGGGTTTCGCCGTTGTCCGGGGTGTTGGGCGTGGCCGTCTGGAACGACCGCATCTCCTCGGCGGCGCGCGCCGACAGCAGCCGGGTGCCGTCGGGCCCGAGGCCGTCGTTCAGGTGCAGGCGGACGAAGGCGAGCACGTCGCCGACGCTGGAGCACACGATGCCGCACGGGCCCTGCGAGCGGGGCATCCACGTGGGGTCGACGCGCGGCCGCCCGTCCGGTCCCGAGGTGTGACCGGCGGCGGCACGATACGCGAGCACGTCCTCCGGCAGCGTGTGGCTGCGGGTCAGGCCCAGCGGCCCGATCACGCGTTCGCGCAGCGCGGTGTCCCAGGTCGTGCCGGTGCGGCGTTCGATCAGCCGGCCGGTGAGGATCAGACCGACGTTGCAGTACGAGTACGCGCGGCCCAGTGGGTGGACCGCCGGAACGTCCTTGAGCAGGGCGGTGAACCGCTCCAGGCAGTCGTCGCCGCGTCCGGTGTCGGGGAGCACGTCGCCGTCGATCCCGCTGGTGTGGGCGAGCAGGTGACGCAGCGTCAGGCGCCTGGTTCGGTCGGGGTCGGGCAGTCGCAGCTCGGGCAGATAGCGTACGACCGGAGTGTCGAGGTCGATTGCGCCCTCCTCCACCAGACGCATGGCGAGTGTGGCGGTCCAGACCTTGGTGATGGAGCCGATCTGCCAGAGCGTGTCGGGCGTGGCCTCGATACGGTCGTCGGCGTTGGCCAGACCGGTGGCGACCTTGACGACCCGGTCTCCGGCCAGAATGCCCAACGAGGCGCCGGGGACCTGGTGTAGGGCGGCCAGCGTGGCAAGCCTGGAGCGCCAGTGCCGGGCCGTGGACGTGTCGCCCGCACGGTCCGCCTCGGCCGGTGGTGCGTCGCTCGCGTGCGCGGCCGGCGCGGTGCCGACGCCCGCCGTTCCGGCCGTGCCCGCCACCGCGGCGGCGGCCAGCGAACGGCGCAGCACGGTGCGCCGGGTGGGTGTACTTCGGGTGCCGCCGGCGGCTTCCGCCGAGGAAGGGATCCGGGGAGGGTGGGTCACGAATCTGCCTCTCGATCGATGTCGGTCGTGCAGGCGGGGAAGCAACCGTGCGCGCCCGAAGGCGCCGACGGCCGTCTTGCCGTCGCCCCGGGAAGCGGCGTCCACACGCGACGCGTCCCGGCGACGTCGCGCTCCGGGCGCGGGCGCGTCGCTTCCCCGTGCGACGAGAGTAGGAAGCGGGGTCTCGAGCGGCATCGTTCTCACGTGGGAGGACTCGGATACCTCTCCGGTTCCCCTTACGCCCACCGCCGGTAGCGCGGACCCAGGACGAAGATCAGCCGTCCGGGGGGTTCGGACATCCGCGTCGGTATGGTGCGTGATCTCGTGCTCGGTGCCCGAGCCCACGACGACCGCCGGGTGAACCGACCACGTGGTGCGTTCGGCACAGGGCGCCGAGCGGCCACGGTGACGTCCGGGACGTCCGGATCCGCACCGGACGGCGCGGCCCTGGGCGGATCCCGCTGATCGACGCGGGGGTGACGGCGCGGATCGAGGGCCCCGACCATCGGCACTGCCTCAACGTGGTCCGCGCACACCTGGAGACCGCCGGGCCGATCCCGCGTGGATACCTCCGCCGGGGCAGGCCGGCCCTGGACACCGACGACCCGGGCAACAGGCCTTCCAGGCCGTGCTGTTCGACTGCCTGTCCAGTCGGGACGGGGAATACCCTCGGGACCGCCACGGCGGACGCACCTTCCCCGAACTCCCCTTCCACTTCCCCTGGATCGCCCCGCGCCGCGACCGGCTGATCATCCACACCAACACCGCCGCCCGCGTCACGCGCGACCTCTTGCCTGGACCCTCCTCGTCGACGACAAACTTTCGGAACTCATTCGTCGATGCGCTGGACTTGGCTGCCGAGGCCGATCGGACGCTGCGCCTGCCGGAGAACCACCGCAAGAAGGGCACTGTTCTCGATGACGCGTCCCCGCACGCGGGGGGTGCCCGAGGAAGCGCCCGGTGTGCCCTCGGGCTGACACGCGTCGCGGGGTCCTCGGCCAAACCCGAACTCGTCTGCGAGGTACGGGCGAAGCGGTGGTCAGCGACGAGCGGCTCCGACGAACGAGAGGGCGGAGCGTCCCGTCGACCAGGCCCCGAGGCGGTCCCGGTCGATCAGGACCGCGGACTGGGCGACGCCGAGGTTGTGTGCCGGGGGTGGTGAACAGGAGGAGGTGGCGAGGATCAGGACCTGGGCGCCGTGGACGTGGCGTCCCGTGCCGAGGAAGCGCCGCATGTCCGGCGAGCCGACCTCGGACGTGAGCGATGAGCGTTTGCACTGCACGACGAATCGCCGTCCGTCGGGGAGCAGTCCGACCACGTCCGTTCCCAGGTCGCCCGCGCCTCCCGACACCCGTACCCGGGAACACCCGTCCCGCCGGCACAGGTCCGCCACAAGGTGCTCGAACTCCCGACCGCTCATGGCGTCCACCCCCGCGAGGCCGGGCCGAACGGCGCGGTCCGGCCGTGACCCTTCTCCTCGGGTGCCCCGAACGGACCGGCACGGAGCGGACGAGAACCCCTGCCGGGACGGTCGAATCGCCGTGCAAACAATCATCACCGTGCGCAGTCCGACCTGGCGGTCCTGGACAACTGACCGCCGGGACGAACGCCCGAACCGCCGACCGTGATCCTTCGGCCCCGCTCCGGTCATTTCGGCAGGTCGGCGGAGAGGAAGGGAGCAAGGAGCGCGAACAATGCGTCGGGGCGGTCGAGGGGGATGATGTGGCCACAGTCCTGGAGTTGGTGTCCGACCAGGTCATCGGTGATGGGACGGAGTTGGCGTTCGAGCCCGGTGCCGATGGGGTGAGAGCCGACGGCCATGGTGGGCATGGTCAGCCGAGCCGTCGCGACGGCGTCCTGGATCTGCTGCGCGCTGGTGGGCAGGGCCCGGTAGTAGGAGAACGCGCATCGAAGGGCCTCGCTCCCGGTGTACGCGTGGACGAAGGCCGCACGGACGTCGTCGGGTACTCCTCGCCCGAGCGTCCCCGAGTCGAGGAACCAGTCGATGTACGGGGCCTCGTTGCCGGCCAGGACGGTCTCGGCGAGGCCGGGGACGGCGTGGAAGCCGAACCACCACGGGGCGCCGCCCGCGACGACGTGCTCTGCTCCGGGCAGGCGGCCGAGCAGTGCTTCCATCACGACCAGGCGCCGGACAAGGTCGGGCCGGCGCAGCGCGAGCAAGGTGGCGGGGGTGGTGCCCGCGTCGATGCCGACCACCGCTGCCGAGGGCTCGCCGAGTGCGTCGAGCAGCCCTTCGGCGTCGGCGGCGAGGGTGCCTGCGTCGTAGCCCTCGACGGCACGCGCGCTGGCACCGAAGCCTCGCAGGTCCGGGGCGATGACCCGGTACCGCCCGGCCAGTCGGCCCATGATGCCGCTCCAGAGTTGCCAGGTGTGCGGGAAGCCGTGCAGCAGGAGAACCGCAGGCCCGTTCCCCGCGATTGCGACGTTGAGTTGGACGCCGTTCGTCTCGATGCGGCGCAGGTGGTGTGCGGCGGTTACGGGCATGATGACTCCCCAACTGGTTACCATTGGTGACCACAAAACGATAGGTAACTGTCCGGCCGCTTCCAAGACGGCACTTTCAGGGAAGGTGGTGAGCCGCGGGTGACCACCAGAGGAGCCCGGGCCGCCGGTCGCGGGGTACGCGGCGACCTGTTCGATCCCCAATGCCCAACACGGCAGTTGCTGGACCGCATCGGTACGAAGTGGACGTCCATGGCCGTCAAGACGCTCGCCGATGCCGCACCGGACGAGGTGCGCTTCGCGGAGCTGAGACGCCGGATGCCCGGCGTCTCGCAGAAGATGCTGTCCGTGACACTGCGAAGCCTGACCAGCGACGGGCTGGTGTCGCGCCGGGTCGAACCGACCGTGCCACCGCGGGTCTTCTACCGACTCACCGGACTCGGGCTGTCCCTGGAAACCGCGCTCGCGGGGCTGCGGACCTGGGCGGAGGAGCACATGGCCGAGATCGACCGTGCCAACGAAGCCAACGACCGGGAGGCCGATGAGGGATAGGCAGGCCGATTCCGTGCTCGGTAGTGATGGCTCGGGTACTCGATCGAGGATCCTGCCGGGAGGCCGGATTCCGTGCCGATGGGTTTCGGGTCCGGTTCGGGGACCCGCGATGCCGTGCTGTCGGTTCTCGTGGCGGCCGCCGGACCGTGTCACGGCCGGGTGCTTCCCGCCCGGCGAACGCACGAGCGAGAAGCACGTGCTCGGCGCCGACGGTCGCGGCAGTGGCCTCGTTCACGCGGGCAAGGGCGACCCGGTCGAAGACGCGAGCACGGCTGGTTCCTCCGGGAGCGGTCCGTCGAAGGTCCGTGGATGGTGACCCCACCAAGCGCACCCGCCCCGAGCGGGCCCACTCGTACGCTCGTCCGTGCCTATCCGTCGGAGTCGGGGTCCCAACCACACCCCACGAGCAGTTCCCGGACCCGTCGCACGTCCGGGTCGGTCGGTTCCGGGTCGCCGGCGATACCGTACGCGTCGTGGCGGGCCTTCGCGAAGGTGGTGAACGCGATCATCACGTTCCCCGGGTTCCGCGTCGACATCCCCTCGACCAGGATCCGCATCACCGGCAGGTAGTCCTCGTCCGGCATCCCCCGCGGATACGCGGGCTCCGGGATCGACAGGGTCCGTTCCGGGTACGGCGGAACACGCCCGCCCACAACCCTTCCGGATACGGCGGAACACCCACGACCCGACCCTCTCACGTCGACATCCACCACAGCCGTCGCGGTCGCCCCACTCCACCACGAACCCGCCCCGCATTCCACAACGACTCCGGCCTCGCCTCGCCCCGGCGCATGCCGAGTTCGGTCGGCATCCACCCACGCCTCGCCGGGCGATCCGCAGGGGCGCGTCGGGTTCGTCGAGCCGTCTTCCGCGCCGACATCGCCGCCCGCCTGACCGCGCCGCAGCCGGAGTGGACCACCGCAGGCTGCGCGCGGGCACCCTCACCGACACCGAACGCGCAACCGCCGACGCCGCGTCGGCGGGCCTGGCCGCCGGGGGACTGTTCCTGGACGAGGGCGACGACCGCACCCTGACCTGCTCCGGGAGACCGCCGCCGACATCGCGGGCCTGCGCCCGGTCGCCGTGGACCCGCTCAACCACCCTCTCCCCGGCGCCGTCGGCCCGATGCCTCAGAGGCCGTGGCCGTGTTGCGCCGCCTGGCGGCGGATGCGGACGTGCCGGTGGTGGCCGTGGGGGAGACCGGCGCGGGCGAACCTCCCGAGATCGCGGCGGCGTTGGCCGAGGCGGACACCGTGGTCCACCTGACGCGCGAGGGCGAACTCGCGTGCCGGGCGGGGTCGGCTCGACGCGTGTGCGAATCACACGAGGCGCAGGGTGGCGTGTGTGGTGTGGCGGCGCGGTTCCTCTCGGGTGTCGATGCTTTCGGCGAGGTGTTCCACGATGGCCAGGCCTCGGCCGTGTTCGTCGTCGGCGTATGGGGAGTGGGGGCGCTCGTCCCGCTCGCCGGAGTCGACGACCTCGACGCTCAGGACGCGGTCGGTCAGGACCAGGACGAGTGTCATGTCGGCGCGGCCGTGCCGGGCGGCGTTGGCGGCCAGTTCGCCGACGATCAGGACGGCGGAGTCCAGGTCGTCTCCGATCACACCCCAGGAGGCCAGGAGGGCGCGGGCGAATCGGCGGGCGTCGGAGACTCGGCACTCCTGCGCGGGCAGGGCCGCGGCGGCGCACCGGCGCGGGACCCCGGGTGGGGGTGGTTGCGCGGTGGTCGGGGACGGCGTCCGGTGGCGAAGCTCTCCGGTCTGGGCCGGCGGTGTCGCGTTCGGAGAGACGAACATGGCGAGGCTCGCGATCTTATCGGTCCCAATCCCCGAGGAGAACGACCGTTCTCAATCGTGCTGCTAGTGTAGGAGAACGATGGTTCTCAATGCAAGAGGGCTCGATGCGAGAGGGAGAGGGCGAGTGACATGATCGACTCCGAGACCGCGGAGCTGCGGGTCCTGGACGCGGCCGAGTCGCTGTTCTACGCCCGGGGCATCCAGGCGGTGGGCATGGACGAGATCCGTTCCGCGTCCGGCGTCTCCCTCAAGCGGCTCTACCGGCTTCACCCGTCCAAGGCGGACCTCGTGGAGGCGTACCTGCGGCGACGCGACCTCCGGTGGCGCAGGAGCCTGGCCGCGTACGTCGACGCCCGGACCGACCCGCGCGAGCGGATCCTGGCGGTCTTCGACTGGCTCCACGACTGGTTCGCCGAGCCCGATTTCCGCGGCTGTGCCTTCGTCAACTCCTTCGGGGAGCTCGGTGCCGGCGAACCCGCGGTCGCCGAGGCCGCCCGGGCACACAAGGAGCACTTCTTCCGCTACCTCGCCGACCTGGCGGCGGCCGCCGACGCGCCGACGCCACTGGCCGACTACCTGGCCCTGCTCGCCGAAGGCGCCATGACAACCGCGGCGATCATCGGCAGCCCCGAACCCGCATACCAGGCCCGCGACGCCGCCCGCCTTCTCCTCGACGCCACGTACAGCGCCGCCCACCCCGCCTGAACACCGCGGCCCACCGGCTGCCCGGCGGCGACGGGGCTGGACTGGCCGAGTTCCCGGCCACGACGGCGATCGCCCGGATTCGCCGACGGCGATGGGGCGGGGTGGCGGCTCGGATCAGCCACGGTCCCGTGGGCCGGCCGGTACCGCGTCACCGGAGACGGCATCTGGACACAGCCGGAGAGTACGACGGCATCCACGCCTGCGTAGTCCATGCGGTGTGCGATACCGGGCAGCTTGAAGGGGTCATGGGCGGCGACCTCGAGGTTGTCGGCGATCTCGAGTGCCTCGTAGTCGACGATCTCGATGCCTTCGTGCTCGAGGTACCCGACCACGGTCCGGGTCAACGGCAGCAGGTAGGGGCGATGAGATGAGTTGGTCGGGGCGGGTGTCTCGAGGTTTGATGATCGTCCGATCGGCCATCGCCTGTTCGGCGTCGTACCGCTCTCCGCCGTTCGCCCGGCAGGCGGGTCGTGAATTTGATTCGACGTGTGCCGCCGGTGTGGTTCGCGTGGTGGGCCAGGGTTTCGGGCGCGACATCGCGGCCGGCAGGACACTTCGGCACCGTCGGGACCGGGTCGGCGCCCGCGCGGGCGGACGTCTCCCGGGCCACCACGCGGACGAGTTCCCTCCCGGTCGGCTTTGCTCGACCGGTCGGTGCGCCCCCGGCGCCCGCTTCCGCCCGATGCACGCAACCACGCGGCATGACTCGAAAGCTCGGTCGTCACCGAAGCGTTCGAGCGACATCCGACCCAGGCGCGGTGCGGCAAGACCGGCCGGCGTCGCAAGCCTTCGACAGGGTCGCGTCCGGCAGGTGCGGCTTCCCCGGCGTCGGCGTGCGGGGGCTGGCGAGCGCAGGGTCGCTGGAAGAGAGCTCCGGCCAACACCCCGCGGGGAGTTCGCCATGCCGGGTGCAGGATCCGGCAATCACGGTAGCCGTCGGGGGAGAGAGAGTACGGCCGCCGCCCGTGGCCGTGGTGCCGTCGGCGGCACGAATCCTCGGGGCGGTCGGCGGGTGCCGGCGCGCCCGGTGGACGGACGGGTGCCCGCCGACGGTCGGCGGAGGCCTCGGGCCACGGCGGCGAGCCGTCACAAACCGAGGTCGCTCAGGCCGGGATGGTCGTCGGGGCGGCGCCCGAGCGGCCAGTGGTACTTGCGTTCCGACTCCTGGATGGGCAGGTCGTTGATGCACGCGTATCGGTGGTGCATCAGTCCGTTGTCGTCGAATTCCCAGTTCTCATTGCCGTAGGAGCGGAACCAGTTGCCCGAGTCGTCGTGCCACTCGTAGGCGAAGCGCACGGCGATGCGGTTGCCGTCGAAGGCCCACAGTTCCTTGATGAGCCGGTACTCCAGTTCCCGCTTCCACTTGCGGGTGAGGAAGGCGACGATCTCGTCGCGGCCTTCGGCGAACTCGGCGCGGTTCCTCCAATGGGAGTCCGTGGTGTAGGCCCGCGAGACCTTCTCCGGGTCGCGGGAGTTCCAACCGTCTTCCGCCAGGCGGACCTTCTCGGCGGCGCTCTCCCGGGTGAACGGCGGGAGCGGAGGGCGCAGTTCGTCCGTCATGTCGTGTCCTTTCGGGTCTGTCGTGTCCCCGCGGCGAGGTGTTCGTGAGTCCGGTCGCCGCGGCGGTATCGGGGTCGGCCGAATGACCACCCCACGATGAGAACGCTCGTTCTCTGAATGCCACTATAGGAGAACGATCGTTCCCCCCGCAAGGAGTGCACTGGCTGGAAGGCCGGCATCGGGCGCTCCTCGGAAGCCGCCGGTCCTTCGTTCGTCGTCGACGTGGGCGATTTCGGCGTGGTCGCCTTGTCCTGATTGCGCGCGGGTGGTCGGCGGTGCTTCTCTCTCCGGAGAGTTCAGGCAGCTATGGCATGTTCGGGACGTCGACACCGACACCCGACTTCGGTTCAATCGAACCGAAGTCGGGTGACCTCGTTTCGGCCGAAACGAGGTCATCGACGTAGCGAACACGGCCGAACCCCCGTGTGGGCCGCATTCGGTACGTCGATTGGCCCGCCGATTGGGTGGAGTGCCGGCTGGCGACCCGGGCCGTCGGACCCGAATGGGAGGGCAAGGTCTCCGACGGGCCGTGCCGTGGCGCTACCGACCCCAAGCGTTGTACGAGGGCGCGACGTCGGCCGAGCGGTGTGGGACGAGGACGCGAAGGCATGCCTCCTCTTCGCTGCGCGTCGGCACGCGGCGGTCGGGGCGCGCCACGAAGGAACCCACCCGAAGACGCATCCGCTCCGGCCCCAGGCCTCGTTCCCTCGGACGGACAACTGAGACTTCCCGCAGCCCCCGCCGCCGCGTCGGCACCGACGCCGGGCCCACGCCTCGCCATGGCGGCTGCGGGCGGGGGAGTGCGGCGGTCGCGCGGACTGATCCCGAGGCGACCCGGGTGCGGGACCCGGTGCGGCCTTGCGCCGTCCGCGTTTTCGGACCCGGGCCGAGTCCGAGGCCGACCCGGGTCGGGCCCGCCCTGGCCCGACCCGCAGCCGCCACGGCCCTGTTCGAGCGCGCTCACTCGAGCGGGAACGCGACCCCGTGCTCCTCGGTCGGGTGCGGCCCGTGGATGCGGCGGTCGGCCTCGGCGATCACCACGTCGTTGATGCTCGCGTCCTCGGCGGCCTGCACCCCGGCGGGGGCGTCG
>NZ_JBSFEO010000094.1:0-17185 GCF_053594475.1 Embleya sp. NPDC001921 | reverse complement strand
GCCCTGGTCGCGAACGGCATGTTCGTCTACCAGGTCGTTCCCCGCCACGAACGCGTCTACATCCTCCAAATCACCGCCTGGTGATGCCCACCCCCTCGATCCCACTCCGAACCTCACACCCACCGAACGCGAACACCCCCACCCGACAACGCGGTTCACCACCGCATGCCGAGTTCGGTGAGCAGCCGCACCCGCTCCTCGCTCAACGATCCCCGCGGGGGCGTTGGTTGTTGACCCACTTGCCCAACCGCACCTCGACCCTCTCGCCGGCACCGCCATCTGCGGAGCCGGGACCCGTCCCCGACCCGCCGACCACCGACGCCGCCGCGCCGCCTTCCACCAATGCGCCACCCGTCACATGCACGGTCTCGACGTGTGCGCGGGGTACTTCCAGGTCGCCTTCGCGTTCGCGGTAGGCGACGGCCGCGGTGAACGCCGTCTCCCACGCCCCCCGCCCGCGCCTCGGCGCCCGGGCAGCCCCGACGGTGTCGCCGCCCACAACCGCACCGCCCTCCACCACGCCGCCCCGCTCGCCGCCACCCGCCGCCCCACCGTCGCCCGCCGCTGCGCCGTGCCCGTGTTCGGCCGTGATGCCGAGTTCGTGGAGTTGCTCGAGTTGTCCAGGCAGCAGCTTGGCCCGGACGGCGGGCTTGGCGTGCCGCCGCGCCCATCCGCCGATGCCTTCGCCGCCCGCGATGTACCCGGGGCACCAGCTCGTCGAGGCTGCCGCCGTGTGTGAGGTGCAGGCGCACTTCGTTGGCGGCGCGTTGCCATGCGATGGTCCATCCGTCGGGGCGCCACCACGAGTCCAACTCCCGCAGCGCGACGTCTCGTTCGGGGTGGTCCCGGAGCCGGTCGATGAAGGCGCGGACGAGGCCGGCGACGGTGCCGTGCGGGACGACAGCCTTCCGGCCGCGCGCACGACGGGTGGCCCGTCGGCGGCGGACGATGCGCGGGATGCGGGATGCGGGATGCGGGAACCTCCGGGTAGGCGGTGTGGACGGTTCCCATGGCAGGCGCCCGACGGCGCAGGGTCGCCGCGCCTTGCGCGGACCTGTGGAATCGGGTTCCGTGTTGACGGAAGCCCCAGGTGGCGGGCGCCGCCGCGGCCTGGGATCGGAGTCGGGCGGCGGCGCAACTTGCGGTGTCGCGGGGGAGGTTGCGGCGGTGGACCCGCCGATGTCGTCACGCCGGCCGACTTCGGCGCCGCGCTGAACGTGCTGCTCGGCGACGTGTGGAAGTGCTACGAGAAGCAACTCCCGGGTCACCGCGTTCAGATCGATGTCAAGTTCGTCGAACCGCCCCCGGCACCACCACCGGGCGCCGCGGCGACCGCAACGAGTACTTCCAGTTCACCGCCATCGACGACAACCCGGTGCCGCCGCCTCCCGACGACAGCGGAGAGAGGGGGCTCACGCCCGCTTCGGGAACCCTGTCGCCGTCCTGGCCTCGGGCGATCCGGGCCGTCCGCGCCTGGATCGCCCCCCGGATCGCGCTGCAACGCTACTGACGAGCGTGGTCGAACGCGCCCCCACCCGCACGGTTACAGGCCCTGATGAACTCGGTCGGAGCAGACCACGGACTGCACCTTTACCTCCCGAACCAACACGCCACGGGTAGGCTTCCCGGGTCATGGCCACACGGGGGAAGGGGCGAGGAACGTGTCGATCGCACACAGGCTGGCGGCGCGCTGGAAGTCCGCACTGCTGGCGACGGCGTTGAGCGCGAGTTGTCTTGCCGCGACGCCAGGTTCGGCGAGCGCCGCGCCCGCGCCGATGTGCGGGCAGTACGCCACCGCACCGGTCGCCAACGGTCGCTACATCGTCGACAACAACAACTACGGCGGCTTCGCGCAGTGCCTCACGGTCGACGAGGCGGGCGGATTCACCGTCAGCACGTCCGGCGCGAACGTCAGCCCGCCGGCCGGGCCGGCCGCGTACCCGGAGATCTTCGAGGGCTGCCACTGGGGTACCTGCACTGACCCGGCCAAGACCGAACTCCCTCTCCCGGTCCGTGAGATCGGCTCGGCGAAGAGCAGCTGGTCGACGCGACCGACGAGCACCGGCAACTACAACATCGCGTACGACCTGTGGTTCAACTCGACGCCGACGACCGACCCGAGCGGCCAGCCGGACGGCGCCGAGCTGATGATCTGGCTCGACCGCCGCCCTGCGTTGGACAGCCCGCCGGGGACGGTCGTGAACATCGGGGGTGTCCCGTACATCGCGTGGCAGACCACGATCAGCGCGAACGGCAAGACGTGGCCGCTGCTCGGCTACAGACTGCAGAACCCGACGGCTTCCGTCACCGATCTCGACCTGCGCGCGTTCGTCCGCGACGCGGTCGTGCGCGGCGTGGTGAACCCGGACTGGCACCTGATCGCGGTCGAGGCCGGATTCGAGATCTGGAACGGCGGCCAGGGCCTGGAGACCGAGTCGTTCTCATCGACCTCGAAGCCCGGCTACCCGGTGGGCCCGACGACCGCCGGCACGCCCGGCAAGTGCATGGACGACGCCTGGAACGCGACGACGCCCGGCAACCCGGTCATCCTGTGGACCTGCCACGGCGGCGCCGCGCAACAGTGGACCGTCGCCATCGACGGCACCATCCGGCATGCCGGCATGTGCCTGGGCACCACCGGGGCGATGGTCGCCCTGCACCCGTGCAACGGCTCGCCTTACCAGGTCTGGTTGCCCGCGCTCAGCGGCGGCTTGTGGAACCTCGGTTCGGGGCTGTGTCTACGCGACGGGTCGTCAGGAACGGCGGACGGGACACAGCTCGACCTCGTCACGTGCGACGGATCCGTCGGCCAGCGCTGGACGCTGCCGAGCACCGTCGCGGCCTCGCCCGCGTGACCGGACAGCCGACGGCGGGCGCTGCCCGCCGTCGGCTGTCCCCGCGGTCGGCCGCTTCCGAAGGACCGGAAACGCCTTCGTTTCGTGTCCGGGGGCAGAGGAATGATGAGCCGACCCGAGTTTTGTAGAGTCCGTTTGCGGTTGTTCACGCGGACTGCGTGGTTTGCTCCTGGTCGGCCCAGTGTTGCTGCTCGTACTCGATCGGTGGCATGTAGTCGAGCGCGGAGTGCGGGCGTTCGTCGTTGTACCAGGTCATCCATTCGGACCCGACCGAGGCGTTTTTGGGGCGCACACACCGGTCACCTACTTCGGGTCCTTCTTGTGGCGGCCGTCCGGGGTGGGCTGCCCGTCCTTGTTGCCCGGCGGGGGCCCTGGACGGGTCGGGGGCGGGTTCGTTGTGTTCGCCCATGATGGCGATCGCCCCTCTCGGGTCGTCACGGTCCGAAACCTCAGGATGACGCAACCGAGGGCGGGGGGAACGGTTCATGACGACCGAAGCCACCGCGCCGCGGGACGCAATGTCATGGCCGCTTCCGGCGACGTTCCCACCCGGGCGTCGAGAACGGCGTCGGGCCTGCCCGTCACGATCCCCGGCCGGCCCGACGGCCCACCGCCACGCCCGCAGGGCGCCGATGAGCGTTGTGGTGAGACACACTGGGGCGCGTACATCCGCGAGCGGGGCACGGCACCGGCGGCCGCGTGCAACCGAACGAAAAGCTGCCACCTCCTGGTGGATGCCCCGTTCATCCGGCGTCGGCCCCACGAACGCGGGGATGCTGTCGGGTCCCATGACGAACACCTGGTGTGGTGTGTCGGCCGCACGAACGCGGGGATGCTTCCCGCCTGATCGGACTCGACCTGATCCGGTGCGGGTCGGTCCCGCGGCGATGTACTCGGTGGCCATGACGCGGATGCCTCGGTCCGCCCTCTCGACAGATCGCCCCACGTCCTCGGTGCGGGCGGCGTCCGCCTGCGGCGTCCGGCCCGGGCGTGTGGGGCCGCGGCATGTCGGGTCCCCTTCCCGGCGCCGGGAGCCCCCGGTCCGCCGGGCCGGACGGACCTAGCGTGGTGGATCGAAAGGCGCGGCACGGGCGTTGACCGACTCCCGACCGCCGCGCCGGCACCGTACCGCGGTGCCCGCACCGTTCCCGTCGTTCCCGTCGCATCGGAGGAACCCCGCCGTGTCTGCTCCCGCCTCGTCCCGTTTCACCGGCAAGCTCACCGCCGACAACGCCGCGCTGCTGCTCGTGGACCACCAGCTCGGGCTCTTCGCGGCCGTACGCGACTACCCGGTCGCCGAGTTGAAGCACAACGTCGTTGCGCTGACCAGGGCCGCCGTCCTGCTGGGCGTCCCGGTGATCGCCACGACCACCGCGGCCGACTTCCTGTGGGGACCGCTCATCCCCGAGCTGGCGCAGGTGCTCCCGAACGGGCTCGAGGTCATCGACCGCAGCACCGTCGACGCCTGGGACGAGCCGCGGGTACGCGAGGCCGTCGAGGCCACCGGACGCCGCAAGCTCGTCGTGGCGGGCGTGTCCACCGAGGTGTGCCTCACCCTGCCCTCGCTGTCGGCCACCGGTGCCGGATACGACGTGTACGGCGTGGTCGACGCGTCCGGCACCTTCAACCGCACCAAGCGCGAGACCGGCATGCTTCGCATGCAGCAGGCCGGCGTGATTCCCGTCGACCACTCGTCGGTGATCGTCGAAATGCTCGGCGACAACGCGCACCCCCTGGCTCGGGACGTGTACGCCGCCCTCGCCATGGACTTCGGCATCCTCAACGGCCAGATCCGCGAGGCCTACGCGAAGATGGGTGTGTGACGGCGCCCCCGTCCCCGGCGGCCGACCGCACGGCGGACACCCGGGACCGCGCCACACGGCCCGCGGACGTCACGACGGGCGGCGGCCCGCGGTGGAAGGCCGCGCTGTCGGCCGCCGCCGCCGTCTACCCGGTGTCCATGGCAGCCGAGTTCTGGCTGCTGCCGCGTCTCGGCGCCCTACCGATGGCGGCCCGTGACGCGGTCGTCGCCGTGGTGTTCAGCACGCTGATGACGTACGTGACGCTTCCCCTGGTCGGGCGCGCGCTGCGCCTGCGATCCGGTGGCGGAAGGCGACCCACGAGCACGCGAACGCTCCACGGCGACGAGCGATGAGCGATGAGCGCCGGGCATCGACAGCCACACCGACCGCCGTTGTGAGCACACCGGTGAATGACGTGGTTGCCCCGCGGCAATCGCGCACCCGCCGCCCGACCGTCGTGCTCGCGGCGCACGAGCACGACGGTCCCCCGCACCACCGGTGCGGTGCGTGCCGCGCTCGACCCGCAGCAGCACGCCGAGTTCGACGACGAGATGGCCGCGATGCCGATCGCCGGGTCACCTCGCACGCCTTGCGGTGGGCCGTACCGATCAGGTGTTCCACCGTGCGCCGGGTGGCCGCGGGTGTGGACCGTTCCCGATCTCCTCGATGAGGATCATCGCGCCGGGCGAGTCCGCCCGGACCTCCCCGACGACGCGGATGACGCCCGCCTCGGAACATCCCCGCGTGCGCGGGGCCGCGCTCGGGTGCTCGGATCCGAGCACCACACTCACCCAGGACCGTGCGACAGGTGTACGGGTTCGGTGGGGGATCGGGTCGAACCCGTCGGGCGTGCGGGGAGGGCGGAGGTCGGGCGTGGCCGGGGGGTTCGGGGGTGGGGCTGTTCGGGCCGGGCGTCGGCGGCGTCGATTGTGGGGGGTGGGTCGGGGGTGAGGGGGCGGGCGGGGATGGGGCTGGCGAAGACGATGTTGGTGGTGACGTGGCCGAAGACGGCGATCCTGGTCGAGATGTCCTCCAGGTCTTCCATGGATCGCGCCGCGACCCGGATCAGGTAGCAGTCCTCGCCTGTGACGTGGTGTGCCTCCAGGACCTGCGGGGTGTTTCGGAGCATGTCCAGGAAGGCGGTCTTGGCGGCGCCGGCGAAGCGGAGGCGGACGAACGCGGTCAAGGGATGGCCGATCGCGGCCTGGTCGATCACGGCTCGGTAGCCGCTGATGATTCCGTGATCGGTGAGCCGGCGCAGTCGGTCCGCTGTGGACGACGGGGACATGTTGATCTCACGGGCCAGCTCGGCCGTGCTCATGCGGCCGTCTCGCTGGAGCAGGGACAGGATCGCCGCGTCGGTCGAATCGATCGCCTGCCGTGGATTCGACGCCATGACGCGGACGATACCGCAGGATGCGAGTCCGTGAAGGGTCGGATGCCGGTGATCGCGTGTTCGTTCGTCGGGTCGTCCCGACGACGATGGACGCTGGTTCGGCGATCCGTCGGGCCGGTGATTCGAGGGGAGGAACGGACTCGCGATGAAACACCCGCGCGCCGACGGCAACGCGTTCCTCGCGCTGGCGGCGATCTGTCTGTCCGCGTTGATGTTCGGACTGGAGATCTCCAGCGTCCCGGTCGTCCTGCCGACGTTGCAGACCGTTCTGCACGGCTCGTTCTCGGACACCCAGTGGATCATGAACGCCTACACGATCGGTGTGACGACCGTGCTGATGGCGACCGGGTCCCTCGCGGACCGGTTCGGCCGCAAACGGGTCCTCGCGGCGGCGGTGGCGGCGTTCGGCGCGACCTCGCTGGTGTGTGGGCTCGCGACGACGACACCGCTCCTGATCGCAGCCCGCTTCCTCCAGGGGGCGAGCGGTGGGGCGATGCTCATCTGCCAGATCGCGATCCTGGCCCACCGGTTCCCGGACGGCCGGGCGCGGGCCCGGGCGTTCGGCGTCTGGGGCATCGTCTTCGGCGCCGGGCTCGGCCTCGGGCCGGCCATCGGCGGTCTGATCGTCGAGGTCGCCGACTGGAGGTGGGTCTTCCTGGTCCACGTGGGGATCGCGCTGCTCACACTGCCGCTTCTGGCCCGGGGCGTCCGCGAGTCCCGCGACCCGCACGCGACGCGCGTGGACGTGCCCGGTCTGGTGACACTGTCGTCGGGCATCTTCGGCCTGGCGTTCGTCATCACACGGGCCCCGACGTCGGGCCTCGCGAACCCCGCGATGACGGTCGTGCTCGGCCTCACCCTGATTTCGCTCGCGGGCTTCGTGGTGGCCGAACGGGTCGGTCGACACCCGATGTTCGACTTCTCCGTCTTCCGCAATCGTCGCTTCTCGGGCGCGTTGCTCGGCTCGGCCGCGATGAACTTCAGTTTCTGGCCGCTCATGATCTACCTGCCCGCGCACCTCGAACACGGCCTCGGGCACGCGGTCGTGACGGCGAGCACGGCCCTGCTCGCGTACACGCTGCCCACCCTGGTGCTGCCGCCGCTCGCCGAACGCCTGCTGCTCCGGCTGCGTGCGGAAGTCGTGATACCCGCGGGGCTGTTCGTCATCGGGTGCGGATTCTTCCTGATGTGGATCGGCAGTGGCACCGACAACCCGACCTGGGCCGACCTGTTGCCCGGCATGACCGTGGCGGGCATCGGACTCGGGCTGGCCAACACGCCCGTCACCAACACCACCACAGGTTCGCTGCCGACCGCGCGCGCCGGCATGGCCTCGGGCCTCGACATGACCACTCGGATGACGTCGCTCGCGATCAACATTTCCATGATGGGGCTGCTGCTCACCGCCGGTGTCTCCGCCCACCTGCGCGCGCATCTGCCGGAACGCCTGCCCACCGCGCGCCTGCGGTCGCTGACCGAGCGCGTGGCCAACGGCGACGACGCGGAGGATCTGCGGCGTGCCTTCCCCGAACTGCGCCGACTCGACCCGACCGACACGATCCGGGCGCACGCGCTCATCCAGGGGTTCGAGCTGATCACCCTCTACGGCGGCATCGCCGTGTGGCTTTTCGCCGCGGCGAGTTGGGCGTTGTTCCGTTCGGCGCCGAGCCGGGGGAAGGAGGGAGCCGAGGAAGCGGAGAAGACGCAGGAAGTGGTCGAGGCGGGCCCCTCGACCGAGGGCGAGGGGACGGGGAGCCGGGCGACTCCGTGAGTTCCGCGGTCGGTCGGAGCGCCGTGCGGGTTGCAGGGCTGGGGGGGTCGTGAGGCGGGAGTTGCCTTTCCTCGGGGTGTGCGTGTGTGTCCCGGGGGTGGTGGTTGGTCGTCAGTGGGGTGGGGGTGTCGTGGGGGCGTTCGTGTGCCGGCCGGGGCACGAACGACCGTGATCGTTTCGATTGTCACGGGTATGACCGTCGACTGACGTCGGTTGCCTGACACGAGCGGGTTGTTCCGTCGCGGGGTTGCCCTTTCCTGTGTCGGGCCCCCAGTGGTGTGGGTGTGCCGCCCGGTATGGCGAGGGGTCGTTGTTCGGTTTCGGTACCGTCCTGCCGGTTCCTCGGATACGGCAGTGTTGCGGCCGTTGGTGGTGCGGCGTCTGCCGGCCTCGGCGGAAGCGGGTGGTGTCACCCGCGCACGTGGCGGTCCCGCCGAGGCGGTGGGGGTGTCGGAGCGCACGATGTGGCGGTGGTTGGCGGCAGCGCGCGTCGGGCCGTGCGGGTTCCGCCGAGACGTGACCGCTTCACGCCGGACGACGCACTCCGGCCGTGTCCGACGGACCCGGGCCCGATCGTGAGGGCGTTGCACCGCCGGATGTGCGTCGGAGCCGACAAGGACACCCAAGGCGGAGCCCCCTCGAGACCCCGGGTCGTGTCGTCGACGACGCTCCATCACGCGGTACGGCGTGACCGTCGCTCGCCACGTGTGCTTGGGATCGCGCGTTTGATCCGCGGGTCGCCCGCGGACGGCTACGACCGCGTCGGCCGACCCGGCCCTGCCGGGGACGGGAACTTCACGCCGTGCGGGTCGACGTCGACGGTGTCCAAAGGGGTCTCGAGGTCTCCTTGGGCGTCGCGGTAGCGCTCGGCGGCGGCGTAGCTGCGGAGCCAGTTGCGTCTTTGTGGGTCCAGGACGCGGGTGCGCACGAACCGCGCCGGCTGGACGGGGTCGCGCCGGGAGGAGAACCACACCAGCGAACCCCGCCCCGCGGGCCCGCCCACGACGCCGGACTCGTCGCCCTCGTCGACGAGCGGACGGGCGGTCGAGCTGCTGGGAAAACTGGTCGAGGACAAGCTGCTGAGGTGCCGCAAACTCCGCGTCGACACCACCGTGATCGAGGCCGACATCGACCAACGGCGTTCACCGGTTCAGCCCCGAAGTCGCCGAAGGTAACAGTGCGGGTTCCGGCGCCCCGGGCCGGGTTGTAGCGCTCCTCGATTCTGAACACATGATGAGGTTCCTCGAGTACCACCCTGATCCCGGCCGTGCTGCGGCTGCGCTCGACCCGGTCGACATCGACGGAGGCCAGGACGGTCCCGCGGGGGTCGAGCACCTCCAGGAGGAACTCGGCGTTGTCGCCGAGGTTGTCGGCGACCGGAAGGACGGTGACGGTCGCGTGCTCGAGAGGGCCACCCAGGCCACCCGGCGCGTCGACCAGTCCCCGGTAGGCCCCGCCGGGGCTGGTGAACGGGGCGCCGTAGTCGAGGAAGCCGCGGAGGATCTCCTCGAAGTCGCTGCCGCCGGTGTCGGGGAACCCCCGGTGACGGTGATGGGGCGCTCCTGCGCGGACGCCGCGCACCGCGCGATGACATCGACGGCGATCCACGGTCCGCCGCGAGTGTCGCCGGACATCCAGGTCATCGCGAGGCGCGGCCGTGAGGGCACAGGTGGGAGGGACCCCTCGCCGAAGCGTAGTTCGTAGCGGTAGTGGGGGTCGGTGTCGAGCATCGTCAGCGTTCTTTGGATCCGCTGCACGAGTTCGCCGACGTCCGTGCTCGGTTCGCCCCGTTCGACCCCGAAGAGCGCGGCGGCCGTTGTGTGCGCCTCCTTGATCCGATCCGCGCCGCCGTTGAGGTAGTAGTCCACGATGTCGGGGTACTTCGCGACGAGTTGCTCGACGTAGGTGAGGCCTCGCCACCTCGGGCTCACGCCGTGAGCGATCGCGAGGTCGTGCAGCCAGTTCTGCGCCTCGGGCGTCGGATCCCACGGCGTCACCAGACGCCGGGGCCCCACGTTCAACCCGGCCCAGCGGGGATCCCGCACGAGCGCGCGCAGGGACTTCTCGACCTCGCCCTTCTGCTTGGTATCCAACGGCCTGGTGTACCTCTCGACCTGGTACACCACGTCGGTGCCGTTCGGTCCCGCGCCGCGATCGAGGATGTCCACTCCACCGTCGCCGCTCGAGGGGGTGATCCGCACCGAGTCGACATGCTCACGGTTGACGAACATCGCCACCACGGCCTCGACGTCATTGCCTTCATATCGCGTCCACGCCACACGGGTCACATCGCATGATCCCACTCACGGAAGGTGCGGGTCCCCGGCTTCCGCACGAATTCGTCCGGCGACGGGTTTCCCGCCATCGGTGGCTCTGTTCGTCGCCTGGACGTGGGCCTCGAACACGTCGAGCGCCGGGCCGAGGACGGTGGTCACCGGGTGCAGGATGTCGGCGGCCCGGATGTCGACGCCGGCCAGGAGCGCGACCAGGGCGCGCACGGCGTGTCCGGTGGCGTCCGGTGCCTTGCAGCGATCCGGACCGGCCGCCACGCCCTCCAGCGCCTCCAGCGCCTCTGCGACCCCGTCCGCCGTCTCCCACCAGTTGGGGGCGGCCCGGTCAGGTGATGGCGCATCGTGCGGCGAGTGCACGGAGTTCGGGTGTGGTGCGTGCGCTCACGAGGAGGGTGGTGACGAGAGCGCGGACGGCGGGTCGGGCGTGGGTTTCCTCGGGGGAACAGCGTTCGGCGTTCAGCAGTGCGTGCAGGCTTTGGTCGCGGCGTCCCCAATGGGCGTACGCGGTGGCGATGTCGGTGAAGTAGCGGCAGCGGCGTTCGACGGTGGGCAGTGCCGCCGGCGCGATGGTGCGGGCTGCGGCGATGGCCGCGCCGGGGTCGCCGGCGGCGTTCTCGGCGGAGATGCGGTGGAGGGCGACGGTGGCGGGTCCGAAGCCGCCGCCGTGGTCGCGGAGCATGACCCCGCCCAGGCGGGCGGCAATTGCGGCGGCCTCGTCGGTGAGTTCACGCATGCCGTCCCGGTCCCGGGCCCTCGCCGCCGTGTAGGCGGCGGACTGCAGCAGCAGTCCTCGTTCCGCGGCGAAGCGCGGGGAGGGGCCTTGGAGGGTGGGATGGTCGGCGGCGTCGAGAGCGATGCGCATGGCCTGTTCGTGCCACCCGGCCTTGCGGGCGAGGACGGCCAGGTTGCGGGCCGCTTCCGCGGCGACGAGGGGGCTGTTGCCGGCGTGGGCGGTGGCGCGGGCACGGTCGGCGGCCATCCACCCCAACTGGATGTCGTCGAGTTTGATCAGCATGCGCGTGGTCAGCACGTAGACCTCCCCGAGCAGCACCTGGTGCTCGGCGCTCGCGGTGTCATCGGCCAGGGCATGGCCGGCCGCGACCAGGCACGGCAGACGTTCCGCGAGGGCGCCGTAGTGACCGGCGTGATAGTCGCCCATGGCCACCGCCAAGGCGCCGCGCACCCGCGCCGTCGTGGTCGTCGGCGGCGCGGCGTCCAGACCGAGCATCGCGTCGCGCACCCGCGTGACCAGGACATCGCCCGACGCCGGCGTCCGCGCGCCTCCGGCCCCGACGAGGGGGAGGGAGGCGGTGGCCGCCAGGTTCGCCAACAGGCGTCGTCTGCGCACGTTCTCGCCCTCTCGTGGTTCCTCGCGCACAACAGTAGGACCCGGCAACCCCGGAAGCGATCCACTCGCGGCCGGACGCGATCCCGGTAACGCCGGCGCGGGCGCGAGCCCGAAATCCTCGACGGACAACTCCAGCGCGTGGGCGAACCGCCGGATGACCGTGACATCCGTCAACGGCGCGAGGCCCCGTTCGTACCGGGAGACCTGCGCGGCGGAGTACCCGGCACGCCGACCGAGTTCGGCCAGCGTCCACGCCCGCGCCAGGCGGGCCTGTCGCACCCGCGTGCCCGAACCCGGGCGCTGCCGCTGTTGCCTGACGGTGGCCACGAACGACCTCCTCGCCTGCCGGTGCGGGAACTCCCAGTGATAGCACCCGCACACCCCCACGATGAACCGCTTTGCACAACACGCAAACGGTTTGCGCCATGCGTTCCCGGCCGGGACGCGACGACCCGGTCCGAGGCGTGATGGGACCACGCGGTACCCACTTCCCGGTCCGCGTCCGAGGCGGCCACCATGCCGTCCGGCCCCACCGCACGAGGAGCGACCGTGCGCACAACCCTGACCTCGACCCATCCCGACGAACGCCTCACCCCCGCCTACTACATCGACCCGCGACAGGTCACACACCGCTACATCGCCGACCTGCTGCCTCGCTGCGCCACCGTGTTCGACGTCAAGCCGGCCATCGCCGCCGACCTGGACCACCTCACCGCCACCATCGCCGCCACCGCCGCCGTCCACCCCGACGCGCGCCTGACCGGAGCGATCCGCGTCGAGGACGGGGCAAGGATCGAGGCCGGCGCCACAATCACGGGTCCCGTGCTGATCTGCGCCGGCGCCGTGATCGGGTCCGGCGCGGTGATCCGCGACCACACCGTGATCGGCCCGGGTTGCCGGATCGCGGGAGGCGCGGAGATCACCCGCAGCCTCCTGGCCGGCCGCGTGCTGATGGTGCACCAGGCATTCGTCGGCGACTCGATCCTGGGCCACGGCGTCAACGTCGGCGCGTTCTGCACCACGACCGGCATGCGCGTCACCGGCCCGGTCACCGAACCCGCCACCGACGAGATCACCCTCGTCCTCGACGAGAAGCGGATCGGCACCGGCCAGACGAAGTTCGGCGCGGTGATCGGCGACGACGTCGCCCTCCCCGCCGGCACCGTCCTCAGCCCCGCCACCCTCATCGGCCCCGGCACGGTGATCCTCCCCCGCAACCACATCGGCGGCCTCCTGCCGCGCGGCACCCGAATCAGGTGAGCCCCATGACCACAACGCACCCCACCACCACGGCGACCGAGGCCACGGACATGCTGCGGATCACCGGCGGCACACCCCTCACCGGCACCGCGACCATCCAGGGGAGCAAGAACATCGCCCTCCACCTGTACGCCGCAGCCCTCGCGTGCGACGGCCCCACCGTGCTGCGCAACGCCCCCGCCATCGTCGACACCGACGTATGCGCCGCGATCCTGCGCCACACCGGCGCCGAGGCCGAGCACACCGACGGCGAGTTCCGCGTCACCCCGACCGACCGCCCGCTCCCCGAGATCCACCCCGTCCTGGGCGGCCGGGTGCGCGTGACCACCATCCTGGGCGCCGCCGTCCTGGCCCGAGCCGGCCGCGTGAGCATGCCCCGGCCGGGCGGGGACGCGTTCTGCCCACGTTTGATCGACCGCCACCTCGCCGCGATGACCGAAGCCGGCGCCACCGTCACCGACGACGGCCACACCATCCGAGCCTTCCTCCACCCCCACGGGCCCCGCCCGTTCCGCGTCGACGTGAACACGCCTTACGGCCCGAGCATGGGCGCCACCGTCACCGCCCTCCTGCTCGCCGCCCACGCGCCCGGGAACAGCCTGATCACCCATCCCAGCATCGAACCCGAAGTCGTCAACACCGCCGCGTTCCTCGCCGCCGCCGGTGCCGGTATCGACTGGGCCGACGACGGCCTTCACGTCACCGGCACCGACCGCCTCACCGGCGGCACCCACACGATCCCCGGCGACCGGATCGAGGCGGCCACCTGGGCGATGGCCTGCGCCGCCACCGGCGGCCACGTCCTCCTCGACGGCATCGCCCTCGCCGACCTGCCGATCGGCCTGACCACACCCCTGCGCGAGGCCGGGGTATCCCTCACCGACCTGCACCACGCCGTCGCCGTCCTCGCCCCCGACCGACTCCTCCCGGTCGCCGCGAGCACCGGCCCGCACCCCGGCCTGCCGACCGACACCCAACCCCAACTCACCACCATGCTCACCCAAGCCCACGGCACCTCGACCCTCACCGAGACGATCTACCCCAGGCGCGACACCCACGTGGCCGGCCTACGCGCGTTCGGCGCCGACGTCGCCACCGACGGCCCTCGCATCCGGGTTCGCGGACCCGTTCGACTCCACCCCGCCGACGTGCACGGCGAAGACATCCGGGCCGCCACCGCCCACCTCATCGCCGCCCTGACAGCGGACGGAACCTCTACGATCCGCGGCATGCACCACCTCCGACGCGGCTACCAACGCCTCGTGCCGACCCTGACCGCCCTCGGAGCCCACGCCACCCTCACCACCACGGAGAATCCACACCGATGAACCCGACGCCGTTCTCCCGCACCGACGTCCAAGCCCTCCATGACGCCCTCGACACCCTCGTCACCACCGGCGGCAGCCCCGGCGGCGTCATCGTCTGCGGGACCCGGGAGGGAGAGCGGGTCACGATCACCGCAGGCGTCGTCGCACCGGAGTGCGGCGACGCCCCACCCACCGAACACACCGTCTACGACGTCGCGTCGCTCACCAAGGTGATCGCCACCTGGCCCCTGATCGGCCGCGCCCTCGACACCGGACTCCTCGACCTCGACACTCCCGTCGGCACGTACCTCGTCCCGATCACCGGCGACGCCCCCGGCGCCCACGCCACCATCCGCCGACTCCTCACCCACACCAGCGGCCTGCGCGCCGAAACCCGCCTGGACCGCTACCGCGGCAACCCCAACCCGCTCGCCGAACTCCTGTGCCGCGAACCCCTCGACGAAGCACCGGGCCGCCACCGCTACCTCAACCGCGGCTTCATCCTCCTCGGCCTGGCCCTCACCCACGTCCACCGGCGGTCGCTACACGAACTCGCCACCGAACTGTGGACCGACCTCGGCATGCCCCACACCACGTACGGACCCGTCGCTCGCGGCCCGAACGTCGCCCCCACGGAACAGCGTCTCGCCGGAGCACCCCGGATCTGGGGCGGCGTCCACGACGACAACGCCGCCCTCCTCGGCGGCATCGCCGGCCACGCCGGGACCTTCACCACAGCGGCAGACCTCGCCGGCTACGCCGAACACCTCCTCGACCCGAAACAACCACTCCACACCTGGCTCACCGCCTCGCGCACACCCCAAGCCTCGGTCGAACCCGGCCTCGACCGAGGACTCGCCTGGCTGCTCGTCGACGACGGCCACGTCGTCTACCACCACGGCTGGACCGGGACCAGCCTGTACCTCGCCCCCACCACCGGCCGCTACATCACGATCTGCACCAACGCCGTCTACCACGGACCACCCAGCCCCCGCCTCGCCCCACTGCGCACCCTCGCCCGCAAAACCCTCACCACCACCTGACAGTGAGGATTGACCATGGCATCGCCCGGAGGTCTGACTCTCCACCTGACTGACGCTTCGGTTGTCCTTGTGGTGAATCGTCGGCCTGCCGGGCGATGCCGTCCGGCGCGTGGCCGGTCGGGCTTCCGTGACTTCATAGGAGCCTGGCCAGAGGTCCCATCACTGTCTTGTCCGTCTGCCCGACCGGCTCGCGCCCTCCCACCGGTGAGCGTTGGAAGGGCAGCACACAACAGCATGGCAGACGAGATGGCGGTGGTCGGCGGGATCGACACCCACACCGACCTCCACCAGGCCGCGGTCGTCGACGGCATCGGCAGGCACCTGGCCACCGAGCAGTTCGAGACCACCCCGCAGGGCTACCGGCGGCTGCTGGACCGGCTCCGGGCACATGGTGACGTCCTTGCCGTCGGGATCGAGGGAACCGGTGCCTACGGCGCCGAGATCGCCCGGTTCCTCACCGCGAACGGCATCACCGTCGTCGAGGTCGACCGGCCGGACCGCAAAGCGAGGCGGGACAACGGCAAGTCGGACCCGATCGATGCCTACGGGGCCGCGACCGCCGTCCTGTCCGGCCGGGCCGGCGGAACACCCAAAGCACGCAACGGGATCGTGGAGGCGATCCGGGCCCTGCGGGTCGTCCGCAAGAGCGCGGTCAAGGCCCGCACCCAGACCATCAACCAGATCCGCACCCTCATCGTCACCGCGCCGTCCACGGTGCGGGACAAGCTGCGAGGACTGTCCACGCGAGAGCCGGTCGACACCCTGGCCCGCTCCCGCCCCGCCGGCGAACTCGACGATCCCGCATGCGCGGTGAGGATCGCGCTGCGGCGACTCGCCCGCCGCCACCAGGGGCTCGCCGAGGAGATCAAGGACGCGGACAAGGAGATCGGACCGCTGGTGGCCCAAGCCGCCCCGAGGCTGGTCGCCCTGCCCGGGGTCGGCCCCGAAACAGCCGGTCAGCTGCTGACGAGCGCAGGCGACAACCCCGACCGACTTCGCTCCGAAGCCGCCTTTGCCCACCTCTGCGGGGCCGCCCCGGTCCCGGCATCATCAGGCCGCACCAACCGTCATCGGCTCAACCGGGGTGGTGACCGCGCGGCGAACAACGCACTGCACACCATCGTGCTGGTCCGCATGAAATACGACCGGCGCACCCAGGACTACGTCGTCCGCCGCACCGCCCAAGGCATGACCAAGAAGGACGTCATCCGGTGCCTCAAACGATTCGTCGCCCGCGAGATCTACCGCCACCTACCCCACATGATCCACACCAGGCAATCGCTCCCACAGACCGCTTGACGATCTATAGGAGCTTCACCCCACCACCCGGAGGCTCACCATGGGTGACCTTCTCGCCGACCACACCACCCTGCGCCTCGGCGGCCCCGCCGACCGACTCCTCGTCCACACCGACCCCACCGCCTGGCCCGACCTCCTCGGGGAACTGCCCTGCCGCCCGTGGGTGTTGGGCGGCGGCAGCAACGTCCTGGCGCCCGACGTCGGACACCGCGGCGTCGTCGTGGTCATGGCCATCCGAGGCATCACCACCACCCACGGCCCGCACGACACCGTCGAGGTGACCGCCAGGGCCGGCGAGCCCCTGGTCGAACTCGTCGCCCATGTCGTCGCCCACGGCCTCTCGGGGATCGAGTACCTGACCGGCATCCCCGGCACGGCAGGAGCCGCGCCCGTCCAGAACGCCGGCGCCTACGGACAGGAGATCGCCGACACCCTTACCGCGCTCACCGCCCACGACCACCACACCGGACGCACCGTGCGCCTGACCCGCGACCAATGCCGATTCGGCTACCGCACCAGCCGCTTCAAAACCGACCCGGGCCGCTTCACCATCCTCGACATCACCCTGCGCCTGACCCCACGCAGCCACGCCGCGCCGATCACCTACCGGCACCTGGCCCAAGCCCTCGACGTCACCCTCGGGGCGACCCCACCATTGGCCGAAGCCGCCGCAGGCGTAGCGGCCGACCGCGCAGCCCGCGGAAGGGAATACCGGATTCCACGGCCCGCTTGAGCATTCGCAGGCCCAGGTCCGGCTTGGTGGCGAACTCGACCTCGTCGCCGATACCCGCCGCCCGGCAGCGTTCGCGGTCC
>NZ_JBSFEO010000093.1:0-19969 GCF_053594475.1 Embleya sp. NPDC001921 | reverse complement strand
CGACGTCCACGACTACCCCGTGGGACCGCTCCGCGCCCCCGAGTTGGTCGACACCCTCGCAACGCTTCTCACCATCCTGACTCCCTGAACACCCCCGACGCCGCTCTACCGCTCGGCGCGCTTACCACGACGCCCGGCACCACTCGCGTCGTGCCCACCGGCGAGCAACACGCCGCGTACCGCCGGCACACTGCCGCTGGCCCTGGACCTCCCACGTCCGTCGTCGGCCACGGTCAACGCGACATGTACCAACCCTGGCGGCGACGTCGGAGGGTGACGCGCGCTCGCCGACCGGAGGACTCGTCGGTGCCGGGTTCGGGCGCGGTCGCGCGGTGACCGTGGGCCGTTCACTGCGCCCCCGCTCGCACCCACCGCCGAGCCGTCAAGAGCGCGGGTCGTCGGCACATCCCTCGGGTGCCGCCCAGGGGTCGTCGGCGCCCGCCGGCCGTCGGCGGGAATCCGGGTCGAACATCCGCCGCAGGGTGTGGGTCGGTCCGTCGCCGTCGTGGTCGACCTGGGTGATCCAGGGCATCGAGGCCATCGATCGGCCGAGTTCGTGGGTGACGCACGCGTCGAGGACGGCGCGCAGCGTGTCGAGGGCGGGGTCGTCGACCAGGCACAGCCATCCCAGGGCGGCGCTCACCCTGACCTCGGCGGGGCGTGCGGGGTCCGACCGCAGGGCGTGGGTGAAGGCGGCGGCGTCCTCATGGCGGTGTTCGCGGGCCAGTTGCGCGATCGCCAGGACCAGGCCCGCGCCGACCCGCGCGTCGTCCTCCACCCGGAGGCGGTCGTGCAGGGCGGCGGAGATCTCCCCGGCCCGACCCATCGACGCCGCCGGCACAGTACGCGGCCGCCTCGCGCACCTTCGGGTCCGGGTCGTCCAGGAGCACGGTCGGGATGTGCGCGTCGGCGGCGATCGCGTCGTGCACCGCCTCGACGGTCCAGTTCTGGAAGTAGCCGCTCATGTCGAAGCGTCCGTCGTCGTCGGCATCGGCGACCTGCAGCAGATCGGTACGGGACCCGTCCTCCCAGCACTTACGGCGCGCCACGACCGCGACCAGCTCGAGCGTGTCCGCCCGATCGCGCGTGGAGCGATCCGCAGCCATCCGCAACAGCAACGAGCGGCGAAACTCGCCGACCGTGAACCGGTCCGGGTGGACGATCCGCGGAAGGAACTCATCGCGAGACTTCTGGCGGACACCTGCGAGATCTGCGGAAGCAAAAGCAACGTGCAAGTGCATCACCTCCGCGCTCTCGCCGATCTCGCGCATGCCGGATGGCAGCCTTCCGACTGGGCGCGCGTCATGCTCCATCGGCGTCGCAAAACCGTCGTGGCCTGCGACTCCTGCCACGGCCGAATCCACTCGGAACGGCCTGCCAAACCACCCGCAGCAGTCACCGGAGAACCGGATGGACAGGGAAACCGTCACGTCCGGTTCCGCGGGAGGCAGCGCGGAAAAGGACCTGCCACGGCAGACACCTCGCCGCGCGGCCGACCCATCTGCGTGGCTCCTGCACGCCCGCCGCCACGTACGCGACCACGACACGGCTGATCCAACACGCCGAGAGTCTTCCGACCTGGGCCGCGATCTCCCTGATGACCCGCCGCCTCACTCGCCGCACACGCGGTCATCCTCTCGGATGCCCGAGGCGGTGCCCAAGGGCCTCTCGCCCTGCTATCCACATCCACGTCCACGCCGTACGGTCTGCCCAACTCGCCGGACCGGCACGAGGCAGCCCACGTGCACGTAGCGCTCGCCCCACGTCGGACACCCGCTGCACGCATTGCGGAGGTACGCGGCCGATCACGGCCCGGCGAGTGGTCGAACTCGGGTGGCGCGCCCACTCGGTCGCGGCTCGCACGATGCGAGTTCGACAACCGTCGCCCAGACGCCCAGGAGTGGGGGTACATCCCGACCACCCACGGTCGCGACCACATATCCCTCGGCCGCAGACCTCGTGGTCGTCCGGCAGAAAACTTGAGCCGCCCCACCTGTGGTCGGTCGCGGCCCGTCGCCGGGCATCGGCGCGTTCCGCTCAGCAGGCGCGCGTCGCCGGTTGGACCCCGTGGTCAGGACAGGCGCCGCAGGGCATCACCGATGAGCGCGATGCCTTCGCCGATCTCGGTGGGCGTGCGAGCGGCGTAGCCGAGGACCAGGCCCGGTCGGGTCGGGCGTTGGCTGTGCCAGGACAGCGGTTGCACCTTCACTCCGCACGCGAGTGACGCGGCGGCGAGGTCGACGTCGGCGAACTCGGCGTCGAAGGTGATCGTCAGGTGCAGACCGGCCGCCGCGCCGTGGACGACCGCGCCCGGCAGGTGGGTTCCGATCGCGTCGATCATGGCGTCCCGACGGCTGCGGTGGCGGTGGCGGAGGAACCGCAACTGGCGTTCCATGCCGCCTGATTCCATCAGTTCGGCCAGAACCAGCTGGGGCAGTACGGCGTTGCCGAGGTCGGCGAATCGTTTGGCGTCCACGAGGGCGTCCCGGTACTTCGGGGGCGCGAGCACCCATCCCACCCGCAGGGCGGGGGCGAGGAGTTTGGACACGCTGCCCGCGTAGCAGACGTGCTCCGCGAGCATCGATCGCAGGGCGGGGACGGGAGGCCGGTCGTAGCGGTGTTCGGCGTCGTAGTCGTCCTCGATGATCAGCCCGTCCTCCGTGCCGGCCCAGCGCATCAGGTCGCGGCGTCTCTCGCCGCCGAGCACCACGCCGGTCGGGAACTGATGGGCGGGTGTCAGGAGGACGACCGGAGCGCCCTGGGCGCGCAGCGCGTCGACCCGGATTCCGTCCGCGTCGACCGGGATCGGCGGAGTCTCCAGTCGCCGGTGGTTCAGGTGCTGGCGGGCCCCCAGCGATCCGGGGTCCTCGACGGCGACCTCGTGGATGCCGTCGTCACGAAGCACTTCGGCGAGCAGGCCGAACGCCTGGGCGGTTCCGGCGACGATGATCACCTCGCCCGGGTCCACCCGGATCCCGCGATTGCGTGCCACCCAGTTCGCGACGGCGTGGCGCAACGCCGGTGTACCGCGAGGATCACCGTATCCGAAGTCGGACGGCGCCAGGCCGCCGACCACGCTGCGTTCGGCGCGCAGCCACGCCGTTCGCGGAAACGCTGTCAGGTCGGGCATACCGGGCGACAGGTCGACGCGAGCCGGCGCCGCCCGCAACGCGTCGTAGATGTCCGCGCCGGGAGCATCGACGAACAGCGCGTTCGTCGATGGTGGGCCGACGGTCTCGCGCGGGCCCCCTGCCGCCGGCGCCGACACGGGAGCGGCGACGACGATCGTTCCGCCTCGCCCGCGCCCGGCGACGTGTCCGTCCTCGATCAGGCGGTGGTACGCCTCGGTGACGACGCCACGCGATACGCGCAGTTCACCGGCCAGGACCCGCGTGGCCGGCAACCTGCTTCCCATCGGCAGCCGGCCGTCGGAGATCGCGAGCCGCAGTTGCCGCGCCAGCCAGTCGGACAACCCGCCCACCGGCGCGTCGTCGACGTTCAGCTGAAGGAAGTCCGACCCGGACGTTATGGACTGGTCGAAAGCATTGCTATTGGACCTGTTCATCGGGCCAATGTAGCGCGAGGGTGAAGTCATGAACATGGATCCGGTCACCGCACCTCCCGCCGTCGACGTACAGCCCCCATCGCACCATCTCGCCCGGGGGGTGCGTGACGTGCGGGAGCGGACCGTGCGGGAACGCGGCTACGTGCACGGGTATTCGCCGGTCGAGGCCCGCCGCCTCAACGATCAGGCGGACACCCTGGCGGCCCTGTTGCACGCCGGTACCGCCTACCCGGCCGGCAGTCGCGTCCTTGAGGTCGGTTGTGGGGTGGGGGCACAGACGGCGCACCTGGTTTCGGGGAGCCCGGGGGCGGAGATCACGGCGGTGGACGTCTGCGAGGACTCGCTCGCGCAGGCCCGCGCCCATGTGGCGGCCCAGGCGCCCGGGGCTCGGGTGGAGTGGCGGCGCGCCGATCTGTACCACCTGCCGTTCGCCGACGCGACGTTCCACCACGCGTTCGTGTGCTTCGTCCTGGAACACCTGAAGGACCCCGAGGGCGCGTTGGAGGAACTGCGGCGCGTGCTGCGGCCCGGCGGCACCGTCACCGTGATCGAAGGTGACCACGGGTCGGCGTTCTTCCACCCCGACAGCGCCTATGCCCGCGCGGCGATCGACCGTCAGATCCAGCTCCAATCCGCGGCCGGCGGAAACGCGCTGATCGGCCGACAACTGGAACCCCTGCTGTCCGCGGCCGGGTTCGCCGATGTCGCGGTCCGCCCGTGCACGGTCTACGCCGACCGGTCCCAGCCCGGGTTGATCGAAGGATTCACACGCAACACCTTCATCGCCATGATCGAGGCCGTCCGCGACAACGCCCTGACGGCCGGTCTCACCACCCGGACCGAGTGGGACCGCGGTATAGCCGACCTGTATCGCACGGCGGAGCCCGGCGGGGTCTTCCACTACACGTTCTTCAAGGGAGTCGCCGCGCATCCGGGTTCACTCGTCAACGCGCGAAGCACCGTGTCGGGTTCGCGGACCGTCCGATGTGGGTGACACTCGGCTTCCTCGGAGTGATCGTGCTCGTCGGCGTCGCTGCGGCCACCGGACGCGCCGTGCACGACAGTCGCGATACCGCCTACGGGCTGCGGGTGCCCGCCGTGACGCCCCCGCCGCCTCTCTCACAGCCGCCCGCGACGTCCGGTCCCGCAAGCCGCCGCCCGCTCGTTCCCAACCCCTCCACCGCCCAGGCCCCGGGCGCAACCGGCCGATCGCCGGAGCCCCACAGGGAGCGGGCACCGACACCGACCGGAACCCGAGACGTGGTCGACGCCGGCGCGGACGGCGGGCAAAGCGGTGTCCGGTCGCGGAGCAGGAACCCCGCCAGGAGACGATGATTCTCGTGCGACTCGATCTCGAACCCCGGGAGCCCACCTGGGGAGCCGCCTCCGCGGCGGTCCCCTGGTTGGCGACGCTGCCCGCGGACATGCGGACGAGGCTCGACCTGAGCGAGTGGGTCATCCCATCGGGAGAGGTGGCCCGGGTGCGGACCCGAGTCGAACCGGCCTTGAAGACCCACGTCATGACGTACCGGCGAGACCCTCCGCGCCCGGCGCCGGGGCGCGTCCAACTGTGCCAGGTGCTCGCGTGCGCGGAACTCGATCCGCGCGGACTCGCCGTGTTGCGACGAGCCGAGGAGGCCGTCGCCGCGGCGGGAGTCGTACTTTGCGCGTACGCGACTCCGCTGCGCCTGCGCGGCCTGTGACCCACGCACGGCAACTCGCCCAAGACCGTGCTCAACGAAGCGGCGCCACCGCGGCCTACCGGCCCGGCGGGAGCGCGCATCCTCTGCGGACCACCCGATCACGTGGCGAGGGGAGAGCGGCGTGCAGGCTGCTCTCGTATTGCCGGCGCGGGAAGGTGAGGTTCCCGAGCAAGTCGTAGTTCCAGTCGCGGCGGGTGTTTCGCAGGTTCGACCACGTCACGGTGTCTTCTCCGACGATGATCCTCGCCATCAACGCCCAGCATCCGAAGCAGTCGCACGCGCACGCGAGCAACATGCTCTCGCCCTCCTCGGCGCCGTGCGGGACCTCGTCCGGTTCTCCCCCGAGCAGGTGTTCCGCGGAAAGCCCCCACGCGTGCACGTATGTTCCGGCGAGCAACGGTGCGGGGCACATGCCGGATTCGACGGTGTTCGCCTTCGCTTCCGCTCGCGCGTCGGGAAGCTCCGCCGAGCGGACCAGTTCCAGGAACGAGACACCGTCGACCAGGTAGTCCAACATCGAGAGGTTCTCGCCCTCGTCCAACCACGTGGGTCTGTAGGTGATCATGCGGAACTCGATCGAACGCATGCGCCGACGTTACTGTGGCCGGGAGGCGGCCGGCGCCGAAGGAACCGGATCCTCGTGCCGTCACCCGAGGAATCAAACACGCCGCCCGTCGAATGGCGTGGCTCCGGCGCGCACTCGGATCCGTCCGGCCGTGGACGCCACCCCGAGGAACGCATTCGCGTCGGAGCGGCCGTGGCATCGGGTGCCGGCTGCGTGCCGGTGGACCGGGCCGTCGACGAGGACGGCCGGCTGTCGCCGGTGTACGTACGCCGGACCCGACGACGCCGCGATCACGCCGGCGCAGCGGGCGGCGTTGGCCGGTGACGGCGTCGGCGTCGGCGTCGGCGTCGGCGTCGGCGAGCAGAACGCGCAGCCCGCTGCGTTGGCGCGGGCGGACCCGGGTGGCGGCTCGTCTCGAGTGTGACCGCGGATGTGTATCACCAGGGCTCGGCGCTCGAACATGTTCGAGCGCCACGGGACGCGCCCGATGCAAGCCTTGCACCACCAAGCACCCCCAACTCGTTGTTTTCTATGGGGGAAAGCGGTCAGCCGCCTTGGTGAGTCGCCCCCCGACGGCCCCGCGTTCCCCGTGCGGCCGCTTCGAACCAGTCGACGTGCAGGACGCGCATGACCGGCATGGACCCGAAGCAGTACATCGCCGGTCGGGCGGGACAACCCCGAAGAAGGAGAAAAGCCATGGCACATCCGCCCACGGAAGAGCCGACCCTCACCACCTCCCTCCCGTCCTCGGACGTTGATCGGCGGGGCATGCCGGCGCCCGCCTGGGCCGTGCGGAACGGGGACGGCACGTGGCGGGTGAAGTGGTGTCCCGAGGCGTCGTTGATGATCGGGTCGGCGTCCGGCTCCGACGTGTTCATGGTCCAGCCGTGACCGGGGGCGGTGGCTCCGGGAGCCGGCCGGGGCGCTCTCGCCCGTGTGGGCGAGGCACAGGTGTGGTCGGTCCCGGTCCGGTCCACGACACCCTGGCGGGCGGAATCGTGCCGAACAAGCGTTTCCTCGGCGCGATGGCAGAGGGGTACTTCCACGCCGTGCAATACGTGCGGCACCCCGCCATACCGCTCTACACCCCCGAACCGGACGTCCTGCACGACGTGTTCGGGCACGGCATCCATCTCGCCGACCCGTTCTTCGCCGACCTGTACCGCACGGTGGGCCGGGCCGCGGCCCGCGTGGACAGCGCCGACGCGCTCGACCTGATCAGCCGCGTGTACTGGTTCACCCTCGAATACGGCACCGTCCTCGACCACCGCCGACCCACGGCGTACGGGGCGGCCCTGCTCTCGTCCTTCGGCGAACTCGCCCGCTTCGCCCACGCCGAACTGCGCCCGTTCGACCTCGCCGACATGACCCGCATGTCCTACCAGGTCGCCGGCTACCAGCCGGTGCTGTTCACCGTCGACTCCCTGACCCGCCTCGCCGACCTCCTGCACACCTTCCTCGACGACTTCGACGAGGACACCCGCGACCGCCACCACCTCCCCGCCCTCACCGAACGTGGCGTCGTGACTCACCCGCCCCGACCATGAATTCGCCGGTGGTGTAGAAGCCCAGGGCGCTGGGGCCCTGTTCGTCCAGGAGTTCGCGGGTTCGGCGCACGATCGAACCCGACCGTGCGGTAGGGCCGGACGGGTGAACTCCGCTCGCCGGTGCGTGGATCGGCGGCTTCGCGGGCAGGGGCCGCGCGTTTGCCGTGATGCGTTGTCGCGGTGCTACGAGGAGGCGGCCGTGGATACCGGAATCCTGAGTAGAGGCGAACGGCGGGCGTGGTGCGCCCTCGTGGGGGAACTCCGCCTTGGCGCGTGGGCGCATGGACCCGGGCGGATCGGCGCCGCACCGCCCGCACCGAGGCTGCGGCTCGTCGCAGCCGTCATCGTCCTGGCGCCCGTGGCCGTGGCGTATGGCGTGGTGGCGGCAACGAGGCTGTCACATCCGCTGGTACTGGTTCCCCTCGCGTCGCTCGCGGCACTGGGAGCACTGCCCCTGCCGGCACGGGCCTCCCGGCATCGGTGTCGGCATCCGTGAACCACGTCCTCACCCGTCGAGCGCACCGATCGACCACCTCGATCCGGTGCCGCCTTACGACCCTTCCCGTGGAGCACGAATGACCGACGTCCACACCCCCTTGGCGCCTTTCCCGCCCGACGCGGCGGCTCCGCGCTCGTCTCGTCGTGGGACGATCGTGGTGAAGTGGTTGACCGCCACCGATCACAAGACGATCGGCAGTCTCTACCTCACGACATCGTTCCTGTTCTTCCTGTTCGGCGGGATCCTCGCGCTCGCGATCCGGACCGAACTGGCCCTGCCGGGGACCCAGTTGCTCTCGAATGAGCAGTACAACCAGGCATTCACCATGCACGGCGCGATCATGCTCCTGATGTTCGCCACGCCCCTGTTCGCCGGCTTCACCAACTGGATCATGCCGCTCCAGATCGGCGCCCCGGATGTGGCGTTCCCCCGCCTGAACATGCTCGCCTACTGGCTTTACCTGTTCGGTTCGCTGATCGCGGTCGCCGGGTTCCTCACCCCGGACGGGGCAGCCGACTTCGGCTGGTTCGCCTACACCCCGCTCAGCTCGGCCGTGCGCTCACCCTCCATCGGCGGCGACATGTGGATCATGGGCCTGGCACTGTCCGGATTCGGCACCATCGTGGGCGCGGTCAACTTCATCACCACGATCATCTGCATGCGCGCGCCCGGGATGACGATGTTCCGGCTGCCGATCTTCTGCTGGAACGTGCTGCTGACCTCGGTCCTGGTCATCATGGCGTTCCCGGTCCTGGCCGCCACGCTGTTCGCGCTGGAGGCCGACCGCAAGTTCGGCACGCACGTTTTCGACCCCGCCAACGGCGGTGCCCTGCTGTGGCAGCACCTGTTCTGGTTCTTCGGCCACCCGGAGGTCTACATCATCGCGCTGCCGTTCTTCGGCATCGTCACCGAGATCCTCCCGGTCTTCTCGCGCAACCCGGTCTTCGGTTACAAGGGTCTGATCGCCGCCACCATCGCCATCGCGGGCCTGTCGGTCACCGTCTGGGCCCACCACATGTTTCCCACCGGTGCCGTGATGCTGCCGTTCTTCTCCTTGATGACGTTCCTGATCGCCGTCCCCACCGGCGTCAAGTTCTTCAACTGGATCGGCACCATGTGGCACGGGTCGCTCTCCTTCGAAACGCCCATGCTGTGGTCGATCGGCTTCCTGGTCACCTTCCTCTTCGGCGGCCTCACCGGTGTCATCCTCGCGTCACCCCCGCTCGACTTCCACGTGACCGACTCCTACTTCGTCGTCGCCCACTTCCACTACGTCGTCTTCGGAACCGTCGTCTTCGCCATGTTCGCCGGATTCCACTTCTGGTGGCCCAAGTTCACCGGAAAGATGCTGGACGAGCGGCTCGGCAAGATCCACTTCTGGACCCTGTTCGTCGGCTTCCACACCACCTTCCTCGTCCAACACTGGCTCGGTGCCGAGGGCATGCCCCGCCGCTACGCGGACTACCTCGCCTCCGACGGCTTCACCACGCTCAACGCGATCTCCACCATCGGTGCCCTCCTCCTCGGCCTGTCCACCCTTCCGTTCCTGTACAACGTCTGGAAGACACACCGGTTCGGACGCGAGGTGATCGTGGACGACCCATGGGGCTACGGACGCTCACTGGAATGGGCCACCTCCTGCCCGCCACCGCGGCACAACTTCACCAGGCTGCCCCGGATCCGCTCCGAATCGCCGGCCTTCGACTTCCGTCACCCCGAGATCGCCATCCTGGACTACGAGACCCCACGCGGAAGAGAGGGCATCCTCGACGTCAACCCCGACAAGATGGGCAGATAGGAAACACAGGTTGAAGAGCCCGACCGACGACGACCGCCACCCACCCAGCGGCGGGCCGTCGCCGACCCGACCCCGACCCCGACTCGACTCGGCGCGGCGCGGCGCGGCGCGCAGTACAGGAAAGAGGCGCGGGCCTTCGGCTCCCCAGTCGGTATTCGCCGTTCGTCGAAGTGTTCGCGACGCGAGCTACAACGACGACGTCCTCGCCACTACGGAAACAACAGCGAGGACGCACCCTGCCGCCGTATCCCACTCGCTTAGCGGTGGTTGGTTGACAGCGGGTCGGGGTCGCGGTGTGTGCCGACAAGAGGGAACGTCGTCTGCGCCTCGGGAGGGTTGCGATGACCAAGCGTGTGCCCTGTCCGCCCGCATCGGGGCCGCTGGAGGCCTATGCCGCACGGTTCGACGACCTCTTCTCGAACGAACGCCCGCCGGGCCATTTCCACCGTCAAGCGCACGCGGATGACGAGATGCGGATCCGGATCGGTCCGGTCCCCCGATTTCTCCCGGCCTCGCATCCCCACTCCGGCAGATCCGCCCGCGACACCACACGTGTCGCGGATGACCGCGCCCCCTCCGGGTATCGGCAGAAACCGAAGCGATCAACGCTTTCGCGTTTGCGCTCCCGGAATCGGGTTGACCCGGCAAGCAGAACAAGGCACCGCCATGCGCCCACGGGCCGACGGCGAACTCGGAACGATTGGAAGCATCATGGTCATGCCCTCGACCGGCAGTCCCCTTCGAGCCGCCCTCACCCTCACCGCACCCATCCTGATGTGGACACTCGCGAACTCGCCGGGACTCGCGCACGCCTCCCCCGTCCCCACGAACGACGGTCGACCGACCCTGACCGCCGACCGCACCGGCACACTGGACCCCGCCGGCGACCGCATCACCGTGACAGGCCGCGGCTTCCGGCCAGGCAGCGAGGTGCGCGTCAAAACGTGCGACCCCGCCCAGGGGCCCGACGAGGCATGCGACACCGACCTGGGCGAAGGGCCCGTTCGGGTCGACACCGACGGCACCTTCGCCCGGGAATTGCGCGTACGCGCCGCGTTCGGTCCCGTCGACTGCCTGAACACCCGCTGCGCCGTGGCCACCACCAAGGTCGGCGGCGGCGGGGACCGCAGCCAGGAGAGCTACCTCTCGATCGGGTTCCGCGGCGAGGTCCCCGGACTGCCGGCCACCTGGGCACCAAGCCCCTCGGCCACGCCCGGCAGCGACGGCGCGACAGCCGCACAGCCCTCGCCGGCGAGTCCCTCGGCCCCCACCGACTCGGCGCCCCCGAGTGCACAGGACACCGACACCGACGAGAACCCCTGGGTACTCCCCGCCGTCATGGCAGGCGTGATCGCGGTCATCGCCGTGATTGTGGTGTTCGTGGTCCGCAACCGACGCCAGGCCGGCACGGGACGAGGCAGCGGCGACAAGTAGATCCCAGACCGGATCGGCATGTACGCGCCCCTTGCCCTGATCTTGGGCGCCCATGGGTGACACCGAGTCATGGACTCGCTCGGATGCCGCTTCGGGTGCGTACCGGCGCCGGGACGGGTACTCCTCCCGTCGCGGCATCCGTCCGCTCGCCTCGGAAGAAGGGACCCGGGATGTCGACTGTGCAGACGACAGCGCGAACAACCCGTCTCCAACGGGTTCGTCACCGCGCCGGGTTGGACGGCTCGTGATGCCGAGTACCGCTCTGATCGTCATCGACATGATCAACGCCTACGAGCACGAGGACGCGGAGGCTTTGGTTCCCTCGGTACGTGAGGCCCTCCCCGCGATGCGGCGGCTGATCGACCGCGCTCGCGGACACATGGCGGACGTGGTCTACGTCAACGACAACTTCGGCAGGTGGCGCTCCCACCATGACGAGATCCTCGATGTCGCACTGCACGGGCGGCACGCCGACCTCGTCGAGCCGATCCGGCCGGACGACACCTCGATGTTCGTCGTCAAGGCCCGCCACTCGATCTTCTACCAGACACCCCTCGAGTACCTGCTGAACCAGCAGGGCGTGGACCGGATCACGCTGTGCGGCCAGGTAACCGAGCAGTGCGTGCTGTACTCCGCGCTCGATGCCCACATCCGCCGCTTCGAGGTGACCGTGGCCGCGGACGCGGTCGCGCACATCCACGCGGACCTCGCGGACGCGGCCGTACGCATGATGGAACGCAACATGGGTGCCACCGTCCTACCCGCCGACCGAATCGAGTTCCCCTGACCGCCGGGGCGAGCGCCCGCGCATCCGGAGCCCCTCGGCCTTTGAGCCGAGGCCTACGCCGCAGCCTTCGCCGAACACCCGGACGCCCGGGGCGCGCTGGTGACCAGCCCCACCCCATACGGAACGTGCGCGGACCTGGCGGCGATCGCCGAGGTCTGCCATCGCCGTGGTCGACCGCTGATCGTCGACGAGGCGTGGGGCGCCCACCTGCCGTTCCACCCCGACCTGCCCACCTGGGCGATGGATGCGGGCGCCGACGTCTGCGTGACCAGCGTGCACAAGATGGGCGGCGGACTGGAACAAAGCTCGTTCTTCCACCATCAGGGCGACCTCGTGGACCCCGACGTCCTCGCCTCCCGCGCCGACCTTCTCGGCACCACCAGCCCCAACGTCCTGATCTACGCGGCCCTCGACGGTTGGCGCGTTGCAAAAAATCGGAGGTGCTCGGGAGAGGATGAGGGCTCTCACCGGCGGTGCGGGTCAGAGCTTTTCGAGGCCCAGCTTGGACAGGTACGCGGGAATCCTCGCCACCGTCCTTCTGGCGATTGTGGTTGTCTGCAAGGTGCCTTGCGTCAGGTCTCGCACGATGACCGTGTAGGTGCCCCGATCGTGTACGAGTTCAACCGCATACAACACTTCCGCAGACGTGCCGCCCGCCGCCTCTGCAGCGTGGCCTTGCTCTTCAAACATGTCCGTCGACTCCTTCACAGCCTCGTCCGCATCGAGAGGGCGACAATGACTGCGCCCGAACCTCCAGCGGTGCACAAGGCCGGAAGTGCAGCCGTATCATTCCCAGCCGGCACTCGGACGTAAGGCAGTTCCATACACACCGCCCGGGCAGGACGCCTCGGAGGGCACGATGCCCGGCAACGCACGGGGAGCCGGAGGCAGCCAAGTTTCGGTGGTCGCATCCGTCCGCGCGCGATGTGCCGGGGCTGGGCCCATACGGGGGTCGTCGCTGCCTGTGCTTTGGTCGCACCGAGTTCGCAGCGGACGCTCCACCGTTGTCGTACGGGCTCTAGCTCGCCTCAGCGAGACTCCGCGGTCGCATGTCCGTCCAGGTGTGCTCGATGTAGTCCAAGCACGCCTGGCGAGCGTTCTCCGCGTAGGCCATCGTCCAACCGCCCGGCACCTCGGAGGAGGCAGGCCACAAAGTGTGCTGGCCTTCGTCGTTGACCAGCACTACGAATCGTCCGTTCTCGTCCTCGAACGGGTTCGTCATTTTCGTCTCTCCTGCGATCCGGTTGGGGATGCGCCGGCAGTAGGCGCGCCCCTTGCCCCGTGCAGCGGGTGGGACCTCACTGACTCTTTCCGCCGGCGCCCGCAGCAGCCGCGACAGGCCGAGACTTCGCGCCCTTGGCGTCGGCCTTCTCGTCTTCCCGCAGTTCGGCACCGAACCTCTCGGCGGACGCCTCCGCAGCGAGATCGTGGAACTCCTCACTTGCCTGGTGGGCGGCCTTCTTCACCTCCATGACCAGGTTGATGGACGTCTTGATGGTTCCCTGAACCAGCGGTTTGACGACGCGCTTCGCCAACGGCGCCAATACGAGACCCAATAGAAAAGGCGGGAGGGCAGTCATGGCTGTAATCTCTCTGCGTGTGGCCGACGGACGGATCGCGGCCGTACGGTTGAATGCGACCTCGCGAGAGAATCGGCACTCGTCGACGGGCCGGCGTCCTCATTTTGGGTCCAACAGTGACGTCCCGTACGGCCAGTGGACCCACGCTAACCGACGTGCGGGCGCCCCTGTCGATGAATGCAAGAAGCTTCACCCCTACGGGTGCAATCAATATTGTGATGAGTCTGTGCGGCCGAGAGCGCGATAGGGTCCCCGTACTCCGTCACACCTATTCCGGCATTCCCCGCAGCCAGACGGCGCCGAAGCGGGCCATAGGCGCGTCTCTCGACAGGAGACGATCACTCGACGGAACAACGGAGTGCGGGGCGCGCACCGAGGCTGCACTTCCTGGCGGATGTCGACGGTCCCCGCCGATTCGAGCCGGGCTGGGCGGCTGCTGAATGCGACCGGGCGCGCGGCACATTCCCAGCGCACCCCAGTGAAGTCCTCTTCGGGTCATAGCGATAGCCCCGCGAAAAAACTACAAGCGTTTCGTATGTGATGACTGGGCGAGTGGTTTGTTACACGAGTCCACAGGAGCGTGGAACGGGCCGTCAACGGAGGAGGATCCCCCGGCCCACTTGTAATTCACCTCTTCGGGGGACAACGTGAACGACCATTTGGATCGCAGAACAAGCTCTGCAAAGCTCGTAATCCATGAACCGTCGTTCGGCCGCTCGCGATCGGTGGATGAGTGCGAGCGGCAAACAACGAGAGGAGAGCGGCGCGTGGATTTCGCGCTGACCGCCGAGCAAGAGCTGATGCGCAAGGAAGCCGGGCGGTTTGCTCAAACCCAGCTCGCCGCGTCCTCATCGGGGACAGGTCGAACGTTTTCTCGCGAACTGTGGCACCGTTGTGCCGAGTTCGGTGTACAGGGCATGCCGTTTCCCACCGAGTACGGCGGCCAGGGCGCTGACCTGATCACCACCGTGTCGACCTTGGAGGAGCTGGGGTACGGCTGCCACGACAACGGCCTGCTGTTCTCGTTGGGCGCCCATATGTGGTCCTGTGCACTGCCGATCTGGCGTTTCGGTGATGCTCGGCAGCGGGAGCGGTATCTGCCCTCGCTGTGTAACGGTTCGGCTGTCGGTGTCCAGGCGGTGACCGAGGTCCGGTCCGGGTCCGACGCGCTGGCTGTGCGAACCACGGCGCGAGCCTGCGGTGACGATTACATTCTCGACGGGGTCAAGACGTTCATCACCAACGCACCTGTGGCCGACGTCTTCGTGGTGCTGGCCCAAACGGGCAGCGTCGGGGATCTGGGCGGACTGTGCGCGTTCGTGGTGGACCGAAGGCAGCCGGGCATCTCGGTGGGTGAGCCCGTCGAGAAACTGGGGTTGGCCTCGTCTCCCATGAGCGAGGTGGTCCTGGACGACTGCCGGGTACCGGCGACGGCAATGCTGGGCGGCCCGGGTGCGGGCATGACCGTGTTCAACACCACGATCGAGTGGGAGCGCAGCTTCATCCTGGCCACCGCCCTGGGCACCATGCGCCGCCAACTGGAGGAGTCGATCGCGCACGCGCGCGCCCACACACGTTTCGGTGAGCCGATCGGCCGAAACCAGGCCGTTGCCCACCGCATCGCCGACATGCGCGTGCGCCTCGACGCCGCTCGACTGCTGTTGTACCGCGTGGCCTGGCTCAAGGACGAAGGCAAGCGCACGAGTCTGGAGTCCTCCGTCGTCAAGCTCTTCCTCAGCGAGGCACTCGTCGAGTCGAGCATGGCGGCGTTCACCACCCACGGTGCCGACGCCTACGTGTCCGGTGCCGCACAGGAGCGCGACGTTCGCGACGCTCTGGCAAGCCGCATCTACTCGGGCACATCCGACCTCCAACGCGTGATCATCGCGCGGATGCTGGGGCTGTGAACTCATGACCGATCTCCTGCACCAACTCCTGCGCGAGAGCGCCGCCCGTACTCCACAGGCCACTGCCGTGATCGACGACGCCGGCGTCACCACCTACGCCGAGTTCGATCGGCGCGCCAACCAAGTAGCCCACCTGTTGCGGTCCCAGGGGGTGGGACCCGGCGACCGTGTGGGACTGCACCTGCCTCGAACCGCCGATGCCCTCGTCGGCGTCTACGGGGTGCTCGCGGCCGGGGCCGCCTACGTCCCGCTGCCGCTGGGCGTTCCGGCATCCAGGCTGCGCACCATCGTGATCGACGCCGGCATCCGGATCATCCTGGCGGCACACGAGGACACCACCCGAGTGCGCTCGGATCTCGGCGGGCCCGACTCTCCACTGACGGACGTCGTGGCTCCCCGGGCCGCGGCCGAACTGTCCGGTGAGTCCCCGCAGATCTCGGTGGAGCCCGACGACCTCGCCTACGTCCTGTACACCTCGGGTTCCACGGGAACTCCCAAAGGTGTGATGATCTCGCACCGCAACGCCATGTCGTTCGTGGACTGGGCGGCACGGGAGTTCCGCGTCACCGGGGAGGACCGGCTGGCCAACCACGCGCCGCTCCACTTCGACCTGTCCGTCTTCGACGTGTTCGCCGCAGCCTGGGCGGGTGCCGCGGTGGTACCGGTGCCGCCGCAGGCCGCCGCCTTCCCGACCGTGCTGGCCGACTTCGTCCGCAAGCACCGGATCACCGTCTGGTACTCGGTGCCGTCGGCACTCAACCTCCTGGTGTCGCGAAGCGGCCTGCGTGCCGGCGACCTGCCCGCGTTGCGCCTGGTCCTGTTCGCGGGCGAGGTCTACCCCCTCCCGCAACTGCGGTCGGCCCTGGAGACGCTGCCCGACGCATGTTTCTACAACCTCTACGGGCCGACCGAGACCAACGTGTGCACCTACTACCGAGTGCCGCGGCCGTTCCCGGCGGACTCCGCGGCCCTGCCCATCGGGATCCCTTTGCCGGGCATCGACCTGTGTGCCGAGACCGACGACGGCCGCCTGGCCGGGGTGGGTGAGACGGGCGAGCTGTGCGTCCGCGGGACGACGGTCATGCGCGGATACCTCGGCGACCCGGCCCGTACCGCGCAGGCACTGCGCCCCGTCGTCGACGGACCGGGGATCCCCACGTATCACACCGGCGACCTGGTCACCCAGGACTCGGACGGCCACTGGCATTTCCTCGGACGGCGGGACTCCCAGATCAAGACCCGTGGATACCGGGTCGAACTCGGCGAGGTCGAACGAGCGTTGGCCCTGCATCCGGCCGTGCTGGAGTGCGCCGTCGTCGCGGTGCCCAACGAGGAGTTCGGACACCTCATCGCGGCGTTCGCGGTGTTGCGCGAGGAGGTGGCGACCGCCCGATTGACCGCCCACTGCCGCACCGTGCTCCCGAGCTACATGGTCCCCTGGCGCATGCGGACCCTGACCGCCCTGCCCCGGACCACCACGGACAAGATCGACTATCGGCGGCTCAAGGCCGACGCGGAGGAGAGTGCTCATGCGGGACATCGTTGACCAGGTGCGCACGTTCATCGTGCAGGATCTCGGCTGGGAAGGACCCCGTACCGAACTCACCGACGACTTGCCCCTGATCGAGAAGGGCATTCTCGACTCACTGGGCCTGCTGAGCCTGGTAACCCACCTGGAGGACAGACTCGGAATCCGCGTCGACGACCGCGACATGGTTCCCGACAACCTCGGCACGCTCCGGAACATCGACCGATTCGTTGCGCGGAAACTGGAAGCCGCACCAGAGCGGAACACTCCGGCAACGAGGTAGCACGTCGATGCGGCGTCCGGAAAGGCCCACCGTGCCACGGCTCGCCGGATCGCGAATGTGGTTCCGTTGGCCGAGCCGCGCCGCGACCGGCGTAGGCACCGGTGGTCGGGTTCGCCTCTTCAATCGTGTTGGTCCACCCTCGTCAGTCTCCGGCCGCCTGCGACGCATCGCGGGGGCCCGGCTCCTTGCCATGTCCTCGACCGGCCGAACGTCGCCGGCATGGGCGCGGCGGAGTTCCAGAACATTGCAGGAGGTTGCCCGTGTCCCGCCGTAAGTCTGCCGTTCTGCGTGATCCTTCCTCGGAGCCGAACCCCGGTTGCGCAGCCGGACCTTCGGCCGATGTTCTTCCGGTCACCGCGGCACAACGGGAGATCTGGCTGGCCGAGCAGCGTTCTCCGGAAGCGGGTGCGGCGCTGCGCATGGGCGAGTACCTGGAGATCGACGGGCCGATCGACCCCGGGATGTTCGAGGCGGCGCTGCGTATCGTCGTGGCCGAGACCGACGCACTGCGGGTGCGGGTGGTGCCCGGCGAGGGTGGGCCACTGCAAATCGTGGAACACGTACTGCCCTGGGCCCTGACGCTCGTCGACGTCGCCGACGAGCCCGATCCGGACGGCGCCGCACGGGCCTGGATCGCGTCGGACCTGGCTCAACCCATGGACCTGGCATCCGGTCCGCTGTTCGGTTTCGCCCTGCTCCGGATGGCATCGGATCGCTTCTGGTGGTGTCACATGTATCACCACGCGGTCATGGACGGGTACGGCCTCTCGCTGGTGGCGCGACGGACGGCTGCGGTGTACACGGCTCTGGCACGCGGGCAACAAGCCGGTCCCAGCCCCTTCGGCCGCTTGTCGGCCCTGGTCCGCGCCGATCAGGAGTACCGCGCGTCCGACGAGGGTGCCACCGACCGCAAGTACTGGGCGGAGCGGCTGTCGGGCTGGTCCCCCGCCGTCGCGATTCCACCTCGCCACGGGTTCACGGCCGAGGAATGCGACCCCGGCAGGGTCGAGCCCGCCGAGCAGGCACCGGTCTTCGGGCACTCGGTGCCGGGGATGGCCCGCAGGACGCGGGAGCTTCCGCTTCCGCAGGCGCTGCGGGCGGCGGCCTGGCACGCCAACCTCCCCCCGAACCGGTTCGTCGTCGCCGCGGTGGCGCTGTACGCGCATCGGCTGACGGGCATGGGGGACGTCACGGTCGGGCTGGCCGTGGCCGGCCGCCTGGATCGCGCTGCGCGCACGACGCCCGGGATGCTCGCCAACGGGGTTCCCGTACGGCTGAGCGTACGGCCCGACATGACACTCGAAGACCTCCTGGTCCAGGTCGACGAGCGCATGCGAGAGGCGGTGACCCACCAGCGCTATCGCGGCGAGGACCTGCCTCGTGACCTCGGTCTGCCGCGCGGCGCCGGCGCGGCGTTCTCGCCGGTGGTCAACCTCATGGGCTTCAACTACGACATCACCTTCGCCGGCCACCCGTGCACCGTGCACAACGTTTCCGCGGGGCTGCTCGCCGACTTGATGATCGCGGTGTGGGACCGCCGGAACCACACCGATCTGTGCCTGGAACTGCGCGCGATGCCCGAGATGTACGGCGACGCCGACCTCGCGGACCACCAGGAGCGGCTCCTGCGCCTCCTGGCGAACATGGCGAGCGCCGATCCCGCGCTTGCGATCGGCGCGCTCGACGTGCTGTCGGCCGACGAACGGCGCCGCATGCTCGGGTCGGGCGACACCGGCGAGGGCGGCCTTGTCGCCGTTCCGATTCCGGTGCTGTTCGAGGCCCAGGTGACGCGCACCCCACGGGGGACGGCACTGGTCGCCGGCGACACCGACCTGACCTACGAGGAGTTGAACGCGCGCGCGAATCGGCTGGCCCACGCATTCGTCGCCCGCGGCATCGGGGCCGAGGACGTGGTGGCCCTTGCCCTGCCACGCAGTATCGAACTGGTGGTCTCGATCCTTGCAGTCCTCAAAGCCGGAGCCGCCTACCTGCCGGTGGACCCGGGATATCCGGCGGAGCGCATCGAGTACATGCTCGGTGACGCCCGCCCGGCCCTGGTGATCGACGACGCGCAAACGGTCGCCGAGTTGGCGGCGGGAGAGCCGGACCACGATCCGGGGATCCTCGTGGATCCGAGGAGCCCCGCTTATCTGATCTACACGTCGGGGTCGACCGGGCTACCCAAAGGGGTGGTGGTCACCCACATCGGCGTGGCCAACATGGTCGCCGCCTTGGCGGAGCGGTTCGGGATCGACGCCCACAGCCGCGTTCTACAGTTCTCCTCGCCCAGCTTCGACGCCTCTGTGTCAGAACTGTGTACCGCCCTGCTGACCGGAGCAGCGCTGGTACTCGCCTCCACCGTCGAGCCGTTGTCCGCCCTGATCGATCCGCAACTCGGCGTTACCCACGCGACCGTACCGCCGTCCGTCCTGGCCACGGTATCCGAGGCGGCCGCCTGTGTGTCGACCTTGGTGGTGGCGGGCGAGGCGTGTCCGGCGGGATTGGTGGCGCGGTGGGCACCGGGGCGGCGGATGATCAACGCGTACGGCCCGACGGAAACCACGGTGTGCGCGACGATGAGCGCTCCCCTGACTCCCGACGATGCCGCACCACCCATCGGGTGGCCGATCCTCGGAAGCCGTGTCTATGTGTTGGATGCGTCGTTGCGGTTGGTGCCGCCGGGGGTGGCGGGGGAGTTGTACGTGGCGGGGGTGGGTCTGGCGCGCGGCTATCTGCGCAGGCCGGGTCTGACCGCGCAGCGGTTCGTGGCCGA
>NZ_JBSFEO010000092.1:0-20441 GCF_053594475.1 Embleya sp. NPDC001921 | reverse complement strand
CTTCCCCGAGCGCCCGCACGCGATCGGCCTGCCGTCGTTGTGGAACCGCGACCACTGGGACCCCATCATCCGCGCGTGCGACGAGACCGACACCGTCGTCTCGCTGCACGTCGGCAGCTCCGGCATGCACCCCACGCCACCCGGCGGCCCCGCGCTACAGCTCGGTGCGACGATGTTCGGCCAACTGTCGCTGGGCGCGTGCAGCGAATGGTTGTGGTCCGGCTACCCGCTCCGGCACCCGAACCTGAAGATCGCCATGAGCGAGGGCGGCATCGGCTGGGTGCCCATGCTCATCGACCGGCTCGACAACATCATCGACCGTTCCGGCTACGGCCTGGGCTGGGACGAGCGCCCCGCCGACGTGCTGCGTCGCAACTTCTGGTTCTGCACCCTCGACGACCCCTCCACCATCGCGCTGCGGCACGTCATCGGCGTCGACCACATCATGCTCGAAACCGACTACCCGCACGGCGACGGCACCTGGCCGCACACCCAGGACGTCGTCGCGCGCCACTGGGGCGACATCCCCGCGCACGAGCTGCGGATGATGTGCAGCGAGAACGCCGCGAAGCTGTACCGGCATCCGCTGCCCGACGTGGTCCTGCCGCTGGACGCCTGAACGACGGCGTCGTCGCCGGTCGCGCGTCTCCCGCTCCGTCGGTTCCCGCGCGCGTCTCCCGCTCCGTCGGTTCCCCCGAGCGTCTCACGTCCCGTCGGTTCCCTCGCGCGGCTCCCGCTCTGTCGCTTTCCCTTCCGCGAAAGGCCTTCGATGACATTCACCCCGACGCCGGACAAGCTTGCCCCCGACCTGAGCCCCGCGCAGGAGATCGTGCTGCTGGCGCGCACGTTGTGGCGTGAGGGCTACGACGACCACCTCGCCGGCCACATCACCTACAACCTCGGGGACGGCACGCTGCTGTGCAACCCCTGGTTGCTGACGTGGAACGAGATCCGCCCGCGGGACATCATCCGCATCGACCTGGACGGCAACGTCGTCGAGGGTGACTGGCCGGTGCCGCTCGGCATCCCCCTGCACCTCGAACTGCACAGGGCCCGCCCGAACGTCCGGGTCGCGATGCACAACCACCCGCGGTTCGGCACGGTGTGGGCCGACATGGGCGAGGTGCCGCCCGCCTACGACCAGAGTTCCACCCTCGGCGGCGGGGAGTTTACGCTCGTCGACGAGTACGACGGCGCGGTGAACAACTCCGAGGCCGCACGCAAGGCGGTCGCGGCGATGGGCGACGCCGACCTCGCGCTGCTCGCCGGCCACGGGGTGTTCGTCGTCGGCGTCAGCACACGCGCCGTGCATCAGCGCGCGGTCGCCCTCGAGATCCGCTGTCGCAACGCCTGGATGGTCCGCGCCGCCGACGGACGTCGCACCACCGCACTGCCCGCGCACTGGCTCGAACGCACTCTCCGCAGCGACGGCGACGGCTTCGTCGGCTATTGGGAGTCGGCCGTGCGCGAGGAACTGCGGGCCGTGCCCGACCTCTTGGCGTAGGGCGGAAGGAACGCCGATCGAAGCGGGCATCGCCGACATCGGCCGTCCCGACCGATCGGTGGGGGTGTACGGGCGTTCCGGGACGCCGAGGTGGGGTCGCGACCTTCTCGTGCGGCTTTGTCGACCGACCCCGGACGACCCCTGTCCCGGGACATTCCCACCCGGGGACACCCCGGCCTCCCCTATCCTCGTCCCGGACTACGGGGGGTGGGGCGGGTGTCCATGGACGAGGCCGGGCGGCCCGCGGTACTGCTGGCGGACGACGACGTCGCCATCACCGCGCAACTGGGGCCGCTGCTGGAGCGCTCCGGATTCGACGTACGGATCGTGCACGACGGCGCGGCGGCGCTCGCCGCCGGGACCGCCGAACCGGCGCCCGATCTGATCGTGCTGGACGTGCTCATGCCGGCGCTGGACGGGCGCGAGGTGCTGCGCCGGATCCGGCGTTCCGGGGCGTGGATCCCGGTCATCCTGCTCACCCAGGTCGGCGAGTCGACCGAGCGCGCGATGGCCCTGGAGGAAGGCGCCGACGACTACCTCAACAAGCCCTTCGATCCGTACGAACTCGTGGCCCGGATGCGGGCGTTGCTGCGTCGCTCGGGTCGCGGCCTGCCACCGCTGGCCGGGGCGCGGGTGGTGCGCGCCAAAACGCTGCGGGTGGACCGTGCCGCGCGCCGCGCCTGGTTGGGCGACCGCGAGTTGACGCTCACCCCCAAGGCCGGCGCGCTGCTCGACTACCTGGTCACCCACCCCGACGAACTGCTCTCCAGGGAACGGTTGATGGAGGTGTTGTGGGGCTGGGAGTCGGCGAGTACGACCCGGGCGGTGGACAACCGCGTCGCGGAGCTGCGCCGGGCGCTGGGCGACGACTCCGGCGCGCCGCGCTGGATCGAGACGGTCACCGGCGAGGGCTACCGGTTCGTGCCCCGCGTCGAGGCGGCCGAATGAGCCGCCGGCGGCGGATCGGCCTGATCGGCGCGGCGGTTGCGGCCTTCGCCGCCGCGCTGGTGGCCGCGGTCGTGTTCGGCGCCGACTGGCGGGTGTACGTGCGCTTCGCGCCGGTGCTCGGCGTGCTGGTACTCGGCCTGATCGCGGCCGGCGCGGTCGCGGCCGTGATCGACGTACGCAGGCGGATCGACCGGGCCCGGCGGAGCGCGCGCGCCGAGGCGGCGGCCGAACACCACAGGTTTCTGCGCCGGTTGGACCACGAGCTGAAGAACCCGCTGACCGCGATGCGCCTGGGCCTGGCCAACCTCGCGGCCACCGGCGTGGACCAGGGCCCGGACGGCACGCTCGCCAGTGTGGGGGAGCAGGTCGCCCGGCTCGCCCGGATCACCGGCGACCTGCGCAAGCTCGCCGACATCGAGTCGCGGCCGCTGGAACGGGTGGCCGTGGATGTCGCCGTGCTCCTGGACGCGGCGGGCGAGACGGGCCGCGACCTCCCGGGCGGCGCCGACCGCCGGATCACCGTCTCGGTACCCCGGGTGCCCTGGCCGCTGCCCACCCTGGCCGGCGACCCGGATCTGCTGGAGCTGGCCCTGGAGAACCTGGTGGGAAACGCGGTCAAGTACAGCGACCCGGGCTGCGCGATCGAACTGCGCGCGTTCGCGGAGGACGGCTATGTGGTGGTCGAGGTCGCGGACACCGGACGCGGCATCCGGGCCGACGAACTCCCGTCGGTGTGGGAGGAGTTGGTCCGGGGAAGCGATGCGCGCGGGACGCCGGGCAGCGGCCTGGGGCTGGCCCTGGTGCAGGCCGTCGTCGTGCGCCACGGCGGTCGTACGGAGCTGCGCAGCATGCCGGAGTCGGGCACCGTCGTCCGGCTGCGGCTGCCCACGTCCTGACGGTGTCGCGATGCGGGTCGAGGAGGTCGGGCGACCCGCGCCGAGGTCGTCGTGCGACCTGTGTCGAGGGTGTCGCAGACCTGGTAGGTCGCTGCCACACCGGTGCGACACGCGGTCCCTAGCGTGGAGTGCACAGGCCGAACCGGTGCAGCCGAACCGGCCGCTCGAACTGGGGGAGAACTCGACATGCGTATCCGTACCGTATTGCCCGCGATCCTGCTGACCGCCGCCGTCGCCGCGGGTACCACCGCCTGCGAGGTGGGGGCCGAGAAGAAGAGCGACTCCGCGACCCCTGCGGCCGGTGGCGCCCCGACCGCCTCGGGCCCGGCGACGAGCGGGGGCGGGGCTTCGGCGCCGGCGCCGGCGAGCGGGCAGCCGTCGACCAGGGCCACCGGTGCGCCGTCCTCCGGCGCGCCGAAGACCGGCCGGAGCACTTCGGCCCCGAGCACGCCCGGGCGTGGCAGCAGCGCCCCGGTCGTCATCTCCGGTACCGGAAACCAGCCGACCACGGACTGCACCGGCAAGGACGTCCGGATCGACGGGACCGAGATCACGGTCACCCTGACCGGCTTCTGCCACGACCTGACGGTCGCGGGCGGGGACCACACCATCGACGTGGCCTGGGCCGACAAGATCACCGTGAGCGGCTCGAACAGCCTGCTGTTCTACGGCGTCAAGTCCGACGGCAGCAAGCCCGACATCATCGACAACGGCACCAGCAACAAGATCATGACGAGGTGACCCCACCTCCCCGCCGGGCGCGACCGCGACGCACACAACGCGGCCGCGCCCGGCGCCGCCGCGCTCGAGCACGACCCGTGCCGCGGCGGCGGGCGACGAACACCGCTGTCCCACGCGGCGATCGGGCGAAGCAACCTCCCCTCGGGGTTCGCGGCGGGGTTCGCTACACTGGTTGCCGTTCGTGTTCGGCCAGGATCGAGGAAACGAGGAGGTGGGTTGATGACCGCGCGCGAGGCCACTGCCGTGTGCAGTGCCCGGATCATCCTCACGTCCCGGGCCGTGGCCTGACCTCATCCCGATCGCGCCCTTGCCGGAGCGTGAGCTCGCAGGGCGGCTCCCGACACGAACCCACCATGAAACGGATCGCCATCCATCATGAGCAACACCTGGATCACGCGCGTCGAGACCGACGCCGATATCCCGACCGTCCACACCGTCAACGCCGCCGCGTTCGAGACTTCCGCCGAAGCCGACCTCGTCGACGCGTTGCGCGGTGACCCGTCCTGGATCCCGGGGCTGTCGATCGTCACGATCGACGGGAACGACCGGCCCGTCGGCTACGCACTGCTGACGCGTTGTCACATCGACGACGTGCCGGCCCTGTGCCTGGCCCCCGTCGCGGTCCTGCCCGAGTACCAGAAGACCGGCGCCGGGTCCGCCGCCGTCCGCGGCGTGCTACGGGCGGCCGAGGACATGGGCGAGCACCACGTCGTCGTCCTGGGCCACCCGACCTACTACCCCAGGTTCGGCTTCACGCGGGCCTCCACGCACGGCATCGGCCTCACCATCGAGGTTCCGGACGATGCCCTGATGGCCCTCGCCTTCGACGCGGATCACCCGCTGCCGTCCGGCACCGTGCACTACGCGGCGCCCTTCGGCATCTGATCCACGGCTGAGCGGGGCCCGCGCCGCCGGCACGCGCCGCGCCGGGAAATCCGCAATCCCGAGCCCCGCCTCTCCGCCACTCCGTGGTCGGGGAGGCGGGGCTTTTTCTCGGGCCGATTTCCGGGGTGCACCGATATCCGGTGAACTGATCGATGCCTTGGCCGGATATTCAAGGCTTGGCTTGATTTCCATGAAAGCTGCACATCGGCCGCCCGTGGCTCGCGTTGTCCGGCGCGGTGGAAGGGTGCGGCATGGAGCTGCCGAAACGTTTCTTCATCGCACTTCATTGGTCGAGAAGTTGCGATCATGCTCGATTATGATCGAGATTGACTCATAGGGTCAAGCCCATGAACAGGTGCAATTCCACACAGTCAGAGCCGTGACACATACAGCTACGATAGGTCTAGACCGGTGGCGAAAGAACCGAAAGGCTCTGCTGTGTGCGCATTCCGGAAGGGTTCCGTTTACGAACGGTTCATTCTCGGACTCGGATCCGCCGGTCGAACCCGATGCGCCGCGCGTAATCGGGGTCGAGGTGGGACGACATGCCGGCGATAAAAGATTCGGCCTGTCTCGGGTGATCGGTGTCGGCCGGTAGTCCAAAAGATGTACGGCCGATATCCGATTCCCACCCGGAATCAACCAAACGCCGACGGCCGAGCCGACCCCGGCTCCCGCCGTCGTCGCGGCACGCCCGCGCGCCCCGCATGCGAAGGCCGCGCCGGCGTACGGGCGGGGCCCGCCGAGGAGTCCGTCGCGCCTCGACCCCGGTCGCCGATCAGCACCACGACCAACGCTCCACGGAAAGGGAACCACCCCGATGTCACCCACCCGCAACACCCACTCCCGCTCCCACCCCCAGCCGCGCCGCCGCCGGATGGCAACCCTGGTCGCCGTACTCGCCTGCGCCGCGACAGCCTGGGTCGGTGCTCCCGCCGCCACCGCATCGCCCACGCCGACCACCGGCTTAACGGCCGCGACGGCCGCCCCCGCCGGCGGCCCGGTGAGCCCGGCCCTGATCACCACGACCGCCAACCCCGGCAACCAGGTCGCGCTCACCTTCGACGACGGACCCAGTCCGCAGTACACCCCACAACTGCTCCAGGTCCTCAAGAAGCACCAGGTCAAGGCGGTGTTCTGCGTCGTCGGCGAGCAGGTCGAATGGCAGGAGGCGACGGTCCGCGCGATCGTCGCCGACGGCCACACGCTGTGCAACCACACCTACCGCCACCGCGACCTGACCACCGTGTCCCCGGCGGAGATCGAAGCGGACATCAAGCAGACCGACGCCCGGATCCGCGCCGCGGTACCGGGTGTCGAGATCCCGTACTTCCGTGCCCCGTACGGCAATTGGGGCCAGTCGCCTGCCGTTGCCGCGAATCTCGGTCTGCGTCCGCTGAGTTGGACGCTGATGCCCGGCGACTGGGAACTGCCCGGCGTGGACGTCCTCCTGCAACGTCTTCGCGACGGCATCACCCCGACCGGCGTGGTCACCCTGCACGACGCGGGCGGCAACCGCCAACAGACCGTGGACGCGGTCGATCGGCTCATCACCGAATACAAGGCCAAGGGCTGGAACTTCGACCTCCCGTCCCGCTGAGTGCACGGGCCCGGCGGGCCGTCGTGACGCGCGTCGGGTCCGGTGGCGGGTAGCCCGAGACAGTCGCACGGCCGACGGCCCGGCCACCGCGTTCGTCCCTCGTGACTCGTCACTCGTCGCCGAGCATGTGCGTGGCTGCCCGCCATGCTCGGCGACGTGTACGTCCGATGCCCGGCGAGCGCCGACGCGGCCACCCGCCGGGCTCTCAGCCTTCGGCCGGTGCCTTGATCCGGCCCGACACCGCCACGGCCGTCAAGGCAAGCAGCGCCGTCAGCCCGAACGTGACGCCGAGCGCGGTTCCCATGCCCGCGCCGTGATGGTGCGTCAGGGCGACCGCGCCGCCGCCGAGGCCGCTGAGTACGGCGATGGCGAACGTCTGGGACAACTGGAGTGCCGCGCCGGTACGGCCCTGTTGCCCGGCCGGGGCCTGGGCGAGTACCGCGGCGGAGGCGGCGTTGTACGCGACGCCCATCCCGAATCCGCCGATCGCCCAGCCCAGCACGGCCACCAACGGCGGTACGGCGTCGATCAGTACGGCGCCGGCCAGGATCGCGATGCCGACGAACAACACCACGCTGCCGACCGCGCTGTGCGTCGGGCGATGCCGAGCGCCGTGCCGGTCGTCCCATCGCGCCTGGAGCGCGGAGCCCGCCACCCACGTCAACGCGCCCGCCGAGAGCCCCAGTCCCGCCTCGACGGTACTCAGCCCACGCAACTCGGTCAGCCCCAGGGGAAGGAAGGTATCCGCCCCGAAGTAGGCGCCCGCGAGCAACCACCGCATCGCGACCCCGGCCGGCAGCCCGCGTCGAGCGCGCGTGGTCCCGGCGGGAGTGAGCGCGCGATAGGAGACCACGGCGACGACCGCGCCGACCACCGCGAGGAGCACCACCGGTACCGGCGAGGCGAACTCGAACGACACGATCATCAGCCCCGTCCCCAAGGCGAGTACGAGACTCACCCCAAGATCCGGCAGCCGCCGCCACCCCTTCCCGCTCACCGCGTCGCCGCCGGTCGCGTTCGCGCTCCCCGTACCCGCCTCGTCGACCGCCGGCCTCGGAGCATCCCCGTTCGCCCCCGGACCCGTCGAACCGGCCGAGCCGCCGAGCGCCCGCAGCGCCGGCAACGTCAGCACGGCCGCGAGCACGATCGGAACGGGCAACAACAGGAACAGGGAACGCCACGAGAACCGGTCGGCGAGAGTGCCCGCCACCACCGGACCGATGAGCGCGGGCAGTGTCCACGCCGAGGAGGTCAGCGCGACCATCCGCGCTTGCAGATGTTCGGGGTACGCCCGGCCGATCACCAGGTACGCCAGCCCCATGATCGCGCCGACGCCCAGCCCCTGGACGAACCTGCCGACCACGAACACCCACCACGTGGGCGCCACGCCGGCGACCACACATCCGGCCGCCAACAGCCCGAGGGCAACCGCGAGCGGCCGACGCGGCCCGACCCGATCCCCGGCCGTACCGGCCGCGACCGCGCCCAGGATGCTCGCGAGCATCAGCGCGGACAGGCCCCAGCCGTAGGACTCCAGGCCGCCGAGCCGCCGTGCGATGCGCGGCATGATCGCGACGACACCCATGGCCTCGAAGGCGACGAGCCCCACCGAGATCAACAACCCCAACGACAGCGCCCGATGCCCGTGGTCCCACACTCCCGCGCGATCGGTGGGGGTGGCCCGGGTGGCGGAGTCGGTGGAGTGGGTGGAGCGGGCGGAGCGGGTGGAGTCGGCGCGGGCGGCCGGGACGGTGTCGACGGCCGTGTCGTCGGTACCGCCCGCGTCGCCGGTCGACCGCGAGGCGGTGCCGGGTCCCGGTGGGGAGGCCGCGCCCGCCGCCGGCGCCTGCGTGCGGAGCGGTCCGCCGAGTGTCCTCCCGTCGGGTGTCGGTTCCACTTCTTCGCGCTGTCGCTCGGCTGACAAGGTCGGCTCCCGGGTCGTCAATCGCTTTACGTTCCGTTCCGGAACAGAACGATATTAGACCCGATCTATACTCGTGGCCATGGCCAGCTCCGATACGCGACTGATCCCGACCGGTCGGGGCCGCCCCCGCGACCACCGCATCGACGAGGCGGTCCTCGCGACCACCATGCGACTCCTGGAGGAAGGCGGCTACGCCGAGTTCACCCTGGAGGCGGTCGCCGTACGCGCCGGCACCACCAAGCCGGCCATCCGCCGCCGCTGGCCCTCCCGCCGCCACCTCGTCGTCGACGCGCTCGTGGCCGCGATGGGCGACGCTCCCACGCCCGACACCGGCTGCACCCACTGCGACCTGATCGCCGGCATCGCCACACTCACCACCGCCTTCGCCGGCCCCGGCACCCGCCGCGTATGGCCCGCCCTGGTGGCCGACATCGCCGCCGACCCGGCGCCGGCCGAAACCTTCTTCACCCGCCTCTTCGACCCCCGGCGCGCCGCCACCGCCACCGCCCTGCGTCGAGGCATCGAGCGCGGCGACATCCGGCCCGACGCCGATCTCGACCTCCTGCTCGACCTCTTGGCCTCCACCACCTACTACCGCGCCCTCTTCGGCCACCTCCCGATCACCGACACCCTCGCCGAAGACATCGTGATGATCGTCATGGCCGGAGTGGCCACCGACGCCTGGCGAGCCCGACACCCCCACTCGCGCACCTGAACCCGCACACTCGACCGGTTGCCTCCCTCGCCACCGCAACCGGGAGGCCCCGCCGGGCGGTTCGTGAACTGCGCGGCACGGGGGCGGACGCGGCCGACGCTGTTCGTCGGTTCGTCGGGTCGTCGCCGCGATCGTCGATCTCATCGCTGTCGTGCGTTCGACGATGTCGTGCTACGGCCCATGAGTGGTGTCGCGCTACGACCTATGAGTGCCGATCCGTTCACCGAGGGTGACGCGATGGGGCAACATGGGGTATCTCCGGCGAGAGGGAGAGCCCTGTGACGATGCGTACGCCACGAACCGCACTGGCCGCCGTGGTGGTGGCGGCCGCCATGCTCGGCGCGGCCGGGCCCGCCGCCCCGTCGTCGACGGACGGACCCGCCGCGGCGGGTCGTGGGCACGAACAGACCCGGGCCGCCGTGGACGCGGCCGTCGCGGCCGGCGTCCCGGGTGTCGTCGTCCGAGCCCGCGACGCGCACGGCACCTGGCGCGGTGCCGCCGGGGTCGCCGACCTCACCACGCGGCGCCCGGCGTTGCCGGTCGACCGCTTCCGGGCCGGCAGCATTTCCAAGGTCTTCATCGCCACGGTCCTGCTCCAGTTGGAGGCCGAGGGGCGGTTGAGCATCGCGGACAGCGTGGAGAAGTGGCTGCCGGGTGTGGTCCGAGGCCGTGGGAACGACGGCCGCGCGATCACCGTGCGGCAGCTCCTCAACCACACCAGCGGTCTCCGGGACTACACCGAGGACCCCGAACTGCACCTGATGGGCAAGATTTTCCTGGCCCATCGCTACGACACCTGGAAGCCCGAACAACTGGTCGCACTCGCGCTGAAGCACGAACCGAAGTTCCCACCCGGCACCGACTGGGGCTACACCACCACCGAGTACGTGCTCGCCGCGATGATCATCGAGAAGGTGACGGGCCGCACCTACGCCGCGGAGGCGAAGCGGCGGATCTTCAAGCCGCTCGGGCTGCACGAAACGCTGCTGCCCGGCACGTACCCGCGCATTCCGCGGCCGAGCGGGCGCATGTACACCAAGTTCCCGGACGACCCGCGGCACAAGGTCGAGGACATCACCGAGTTCGACCCGTCGTGGGGCTGGGCCGCCGGAGAGATCATTTCCGGTACGGCCGACCTGGACCGCTTCCTCACCGCCCTGATGCGCGGCCGGCTGCTTCCCGAGGCGCAGCTCGCGGAGATGACGACCACGGTGCCGTCCCCCGACTTCGGCGACGGTCAGGACGACGGCCTGGGGATCTTCCGCGCCACGCTGCCCTGCGGCACGGAGGTCTGGGGGCACACCGGCTTCATGCCGGGTTCGCAGAGCATGGCCTACACCACGCGGGACGGAGGACACACCCTGGTCGCCAACTTCGACACCGACTGGGCGGGCGAGACCGACGCGGCGGCGTATGTGCTCCTCGGGGAGTTCTGCGGCACCGCCCCGCCCGCGTCCACGAGGCGGTGACCTCGTGAACGCGCGGTGACCCACCCCACGAACTCGCCGACGTCCACCGGGTCGACGAACCGGTGATCACCACGCCCACTCCCTCAGCCGCGGTCGCGCAGGAAGGAGCGGATCATCTCGTGCCGGCGAGTCATCGCGAGAGCGTGTGCCCCGGGCCCGCGCCCGGGGCCCGGGCTTGGGGTTTGGCGGCGGGCTACCGTTGGACGGTGTACCACTCGTTGGTGCCCGCGCCGTCGATCGGGTTGTACTGGAGGACGGGGCGGTCGGAGGTGCATTCGCCGCCCCACCACGCTCCGGTGACGTATACGCCCCGCCAACTGTCGGGGATGCGGGTCAGATCGGCGAACGTACCGCTGTCGGGGGAGCCGCCGCCGGTGTGGAAGTGCAGGCAGCCGCGAATCGAGCCGAACGCGTAACGTCCGGAGAACCAGATGTGGTCCGCGCCGCTGCTCGGCGTTCCGTTGTTGAAGACCCCGGTGGCCAGGATCCTCGCGTCGTTGAGGTTGCCCTCGGTGAAGAAGACGGGGCGGTTCGGACCGTCCTCGGACCGGCTGTCGTAGACGCAGAGATGGCCCGGGCGGCAGTTCTTCACATTGCTGGTGCCGGCCTGCGCGGATCCGGCGGTGGCGCCCACGACCAGGCCGAGCGCGGCGAGGGCGGACGCGATGATGTGGCGTTTCGTCATGTGGGTGCTGCTTCCCTGTTCGAGGCCCGGTGGGGCCGGGTGAGGTTTGGTCAGGTCTGGTGAGGTCTGGTGAGGACCGGCGGGTCCGGGGGCGTCACGGGCTCTGGACGCGTTCCAGGCCGAGGGCCTTGGCGCGGCGTTCCGGTTGCGCGGGGTCGGTCACCCGGCCGGCCGTCCGTGCGCGGTCGGGGAGGTGGTGAGCGGTGTCCAGGCGCCTGGTGAGGCGGGCCGCCGCGGTGCTGCCGGGTGGTGCGGCGAGGTGGAAGTGGGAGACCTTGACCGGGCGAAGGTCGGCGCCCCAGAGCACCGTTCCCTCACAATCGGCGAGGATGTCCCGCACGATCGCCCGTTGGTACGGCCACAACGTCTCGGATCCGCCGGCGGGATAGGCGGTGGGGTGCAGGCACAGGGCGGTGCCGGACAGGTAGTTCGACGCGTAGCCGGCGGTGGGGTTGCGCGGGTTCGGGACGTGGCCGGTGATGCCGCCGCCCTGTCCGGTGTCGAGGGGCGCGATCTCGTAGTGCCAGCGGCGGGCTACGTGCAGCAGGATCGCGGCGGCGTCCTCGTGGAGGTCCACCGACGTGCCCGTGCCGGGGATGTGATGGGTGGCGATTCTCGACGGGTCGATGTCCCAACCGTTGTCGGACCTGCCGATCCGCGGGGCGGCCGGGCGCGCGGCGGCTTCGGCCCTTGCGGCGATGGCGGGTGTGCCCACCAGGGCGGCGGCGCCGGCCGCGGTGAGGAGGCTTCTGCGGGTGATCACGACGTGGGCTCCTCGTTCGCGGCCGTGGAGAGTTTGTCGCCGAAGGAGGCGATGAAGCCCCGGAGCAGTTCGGGGTCGAGGTTCCAGGGCAGTTGCTCGGTGGGGAGGTCCCGAAGCAGGATGACCAGGCCCGCTGTCATGAGGTTCCACGAGATCTCGGTGAGAGCGGCTTCCGCGCGCTGCTCGACGGTGGCGGGGGAGCCGGCGAAGCGGTTTTCCCGGAAGAGCGTGAACCGGCGCCGGGCGAGCGGCGCGGGCGTCAGGTAATACCGGCGCAGCGCGGCGGAGACCGGGAGTTCGGGGTCGTTCGTCAGCAGCGTGGCGAGGTTGAACGCGTCCGCGTCCGCCTTCCAGTCGTCCTCGCCGTAGGCGCTGTGGCTGAGCGGGTTGCCGAGGTACCGCCGGCAGAACTCGTAGCCGTTCAGGTGGCTGTAGGAGTTCCGCCACTGGGCGTAGAAGGTGATGAGGTCACCGAGCCATCCGCTGCCGTCGCCCACGTCGACGCCGTCGCCGGTCTCGTAGTACTGCAAGTGCCCCTGGCAGGCCGCCATGGTGTGCTGCATGTCCAGGGCGCGGTGGGTGGTGGGGTCGTTGGGGTAGGTGAAGGGCTCTTCGAGGACGAGGCCCTTGTTGTCCTCCGCGTATCGCACGAAGGCCGCGTCGACGAGGCCGATGAGGACGAGCCACTGGCCGTGGTTGTACTTTTCGTGCCGAAAGAAGTCGAGGGTGTATTCCCGTCTCCCCTGGGCGGTTTTGCGGACCCGGACGCCCGGGGACGCGAATTCGTCGAATTCGTCGTAGGTTTTCTCGATGGCCTGCACGAACTCCACGAGCGCGACGATGTCGTTGTAGCGGTTGTCCCCGTTCGAGGGTCCGACCCCGGGGTCCGATCGCATGCGCCAGATGTTGTGGTCCAGGCCCCAACCGGGCTGGAACTCGTACTCCCGGATCTGGTTGAAGGACCAGTTGATGGGCAGCGGGTATCCCAGATTTCCGGAGTAGCCCCAGGACATGCCGGAGACGAACGACCACCGGGCGCCGGCTTCGCGGGATACGCGGTCGCAGACGTTGCGAGGCCCGTACACACCGAACTGATAGCGGCTGCCCAACCGGGTCAGCGCGGCGCGGACGCCGGCGAAGTAGGGGATGACGTTCGCATCGATCTCGGAGTCCATCGCGTCGTAGTCGACGGCGAAGTAGATGCAGGTGCCCGGGGCGAAGCCGTGTTCGATCGCCTTGTGGTGCGCCTTTTCGCCCTGGGCCACGCCCTTGGGATAGGTGAAGTTCCCCAGTTGGGTGCCGTTGTATTGGAACAGCGGATACATCCTCAGCCCGGCGGCGAAGATGGCCTGGAGTTCACCGGGCTTGAGTGCCTTTCCGAGGTAGTACGGGTCGTCCGGCGGGAGTTCCTCGTCGATGTACCGTCCGACGATCCGGTAGCCGTTGTCGTACAGGGTCCTGCCCCGTTCGAGGGTGATCTCGGTGATGCAGTCGCAGCCCTGGGCGTTGCGGGAGGTGTCGCCGGACGAGACGAGGAGTTGCGCCCAGGTCGCGAAGTCGCCCATGCCGGTGTCCGGTAGTTGGGAGAAACGCTGGAACGCCCGCAGCCAGTCGGCGGAGTCGCCGTCGAACGAGGTCCGCAGGATCTCCGTCGGGGGAAACTCGCGCGGGCTGGTGCCCTCGTAGGTGGGGGAGTTGAAGAAGCAGGCCGCCAGGAAGAGTTGCACGAGGGGCCCGATCGAGCCCTGGCGGATCGGGTGCGTCTTCAACGCGGCCTGGGTGCCCGGGCCGAAGTATCCGTTGATGGTGCTCTTGTCGAGCCCGAGCTCGAATTGGATGGCCATCATCAGGCCCTGCTGGACGTCCCGGGAGTAGACGCCGTCGCAGGGCACGAGATTCATCGCCGGGATGCGGTGGAAGGCCACGTACCGGGAGTTGAGCATGGCCTGGGTCGCTCTGGTGTCCGGGCTGCCGCTCGATACCAGCTTGAACTGGTCCATACGGAACAGGGATCTGGTGACCCGTGCCCACATGTCGTTGTCGAGCGGGGTCGGGACGCTCATGTCCCCGATCAGCCGCGCGAGGGAATTCGCCGACACGAGGCCCCAGGTGGAGCCTTCGTCGGCGAAGTACCCCTTGCACCACAGCGCGTGGTTGTAGATCGCGACGATGTTACGGTTCTGCTCGCTGCCCGGCATCCTGCCGCGGTTCTTCACGGCCTCGAACGTGCCCGGTCCGAAACTCTTGACCGTGGGGGAGATGCCGAGTTCGTGCTGAAGGGCTTGGGTGAGACAGTCCACCGTCTCCCAGCCGGTGTTGCCGTTCTCCGTGCACGGTAGGTATCCGGGCGCGTTCCGGTAGGTGGTGTTCACCCACTTCTGGGCTTCGAGGACTTTGGGGTCCGACATTTCACATCCCCCCGAGAAGGTGTCGGTGTGTCCGTCGATCGGCGTGAGCGTGGGCGTGGGGCGCCGGCGTTCGGGCGCGGTCGGCCGGGTCGTGTCGCGACGATCGGGCGCGGCGTTCGCGGGCCGCGTCGGGCACCTGCCGCGGCCCAGCCTCGGGCCTCGAACCGTTGTCAGGCAGGTCCCATTCGATGCGCCGGACAAAAAATCGCGCACCTCGGGAGGGGGAGTCGTCGGCCCGCGGCGGTCACGGAACCCGCTGCGCGGGCGAGCCGTTCGCCGGAGCTGCGGACTCCCGACGCCGACGTCCCTCCCGGTGGGGATCCGGCCCGGGACAGGACGTCGATGTCGAGGTTCAGCGGCCTGTGGTGTCGTCGATCAGTTCGCGGAGGATGTCGGCGTGGCCGGCGTGGCGGCCGGTTTCCTCGATCATGTGGGTGAGTGCCCAGCGGACGCTGGGGGCGGAGCCGGAGCGCCCCGGTCGGGGGAGTGGGGCGGCGAGGTCGGTGCATTCGTCGAGGACCTGGTTCGCGCGGTCGACGGTTGTTCGGTAGCGGGTGACGAGGTCGGTGACGCTGTCCCGAGGGGCGGCGTGGAATGTCGCCTGCCAGTCGGTGACCGATTCGCCGAGGAACGTTGCCTTCTCGACGGCGATCAGGTGGTTGAGGAGGCCGAGCAGGTTCGTGCCCGAGGGGACCGCCGGTGTCCGGACCCGGGGCTCCGGGGCTCCGTCGACCTTCTTGGCGATCGAGGCGCGCAGGTAGTCGAGGAATCCGCGCAGGACATCGGCTTCGCTGTTCGCGGTGCGCGGTGGCGGGGTGTCGCGGCGGCGGGAGGTGGTGGGCACGGCGGTTCTCCTTGTGCGGTCGGCGCTCGGCTCTCCGTGTCGGGCGGTGTCGGCCGGTGTGGGGCGGTGTGGGGCGGTGTCGAGTGGTCTCGGGCGGTGTGGGGGCGGCGTGGGGAGGCGTCACCCGGTCCGGCGGATGAGGAGGATGTGGTCGACGACCTCGGCCGTGTGCTTGTTGGGGCCGACCGCGATTCGGCGCGGCGTGTCGGCGCGTTCGACCGTCCACTGCGCCGGGGACAGGTGCATGGGCGCGGCGACCTCCCGGGGGGTCGGATACCGCACGTCGGGGTCCTGATTCCACGACCACGGCGCCGTCGATCCGTGGTCCACGACCAGGAGCCGTCCGCCCGGACGCAGCAGGTGGGCGGCGGCGCGGAGGATGGTGGTCCTGTCCTGTGCGTACGGGGTGTGGAAGTAGTGGGCGGTGACCAGATCGAACGGCCCTTCGGGTAGGGAGTGGCGTGCGTCGTGCTGCCTGGCGGTGATCCGGTCGCTCAGGCCGCGTACGCGGGCCTGCCGGGTGAGCCGTGTGGTCGCCACGGCCGAGACGTCGACGGCGGTGACCCGCCAGCCCCGGTGCGCGAGCCACAGCGCGTCGCCGCCACCACCGCATCCGAGGTCGAGCGCGTCCCCCGGGGGCAGCGGGGTCACCGTCTCGACGAGGCGGTCGTTCGGCCGCGGGTCGACGGACGCGGGCCGTCCCGCGTAGATCTCGTCCCAGTACTCGGCCGCGTCGGAGCGCTCCATGGGGGTTCCCTCCCGCTCGGTTTCCGTGCGGCCAGTCTCGGCCGATGGGCCACGAAGTGGCGCGGATCCTTGCCGTTTCGGCAAGCTGGTCCCATGGACTCTGCAATGGAAGACGTGCTCGACGCGGTCGGTCCGCGGCTGCGGGCGCTGCGGCGTGCCCGCGGTATCACCCTCGCCGATCTGTCCGCGACCACCGGAGTGTCGGAAAGCACGCTCTCCCGGCTGGAGAGCGGTCAGCGCCGGGCGACCCTGGAACTGCTGCTGCATCTGTCCCAGGTCTACGACGTCCCGCTGGACGATCTCGTGGGCGCCCCGCGCACCGGCGACCCGCGCATGCATCTGAAGCCGATTCGGCGGTTCGGGATGACGTTCGTACCCCTGTCCCGGCGGCCGGGGGGAACGCAGGCCTTCAAGATGATCATCCCGGCAAGGCAGGAGCCGCTCGAACCGACCTTGCAGACGCACGAGGGCTTCGAGTGGCTGTACGTGCTCAGTGGCACGCTGCGACTGGTGGTCGGAGAGCGCGATCTGACCGTCAAAGCGGATAATGCCGCCGAATTCGACACCTCTCTGCCGCACTGGCTGGGAAGCGCGGACGGCGGAGCGGTGGAGCTCCTCGTCCTGTTCGACATGCAGGGGGTGCGCGCCCACGTACAGGGGGATCGCACGACTCGGGCGCAGCCGTAGCCCCGACGCCGTCCGGCGTCGGGGCTACGTCGTCGTGCGTCGTGACCCGCGCTCGCGGGCGGTTTCTCAGCCGAGTGTGGCCGGACCGAACCAGGTGGCGAGGGCGGTTCGCAGCGCCGGGACGTCCGGGGTCTCGCCCGCGGCGGCCACCCAGGCGACATGGCCGTCGGGGCGGATGAGGAGGGCGGCGGGGGCGGGGGTGTCGCCGCCGCCCGGGACCGGCCAGTGGTCGTCCTCGCTTTGTGCCTCGACGAGGTCGACGCGGTCCGCCCAGCGCCCGGCGGTCGCCGCCACCTCGGCGCCGCCGCGCAGGTCGAGGAGTACGGGGCGGGCGGCGTGCAGCAGTTCGTGCACCCGGGTGGCGCCGTCGGGGGTCTTGAGGTCGGCGTCGGGGACCCGGCGGCCCGCCAGCGGGTGCTTGCCGCCGATCGGGTACCGGATGTCCAGGGCCGTGAGCATGCTGCACAGATGCCGGTTCACGTCGTCGAACACGATGAGCGAGCCGAACACCTCGCGCAGCGCGTCCGTCTGCGGCCCGGGGCGGGTCAGCGCCGCCTGGGCCTGGGTGTTGCGCAGCACGCGTTCCGCGACCGGGTGGCGCTCGGCGTGGTAGCTGTCCAGCAGGCTCTCCGGCGCCCGGCCGTGCACCACCGAGGCCAGCTTCCAGCCGAGGTTGACCGCGTCCTGCACGCCCACGTTCAGCCCCTGCCCGCCGGCCGGGAAGTGGATGTGCGCCGCGTCGCCCGCGAGCAGCACCCGGCCCTGCCGGTACCGGGAGGCCTGCCGCGCGGCATCGCCGAATCGGGAGACCCAGCGCGGGCTGTGCATGCCCCAGTCCGTGCCCGCGAGCCTGATCAGCGACTCCCGGAGCTGCTCGAACGTGGCGGGCTCGTCGCGGTCCGCGACGTGGTCGTAGTTCGAGGTGATCACCCGGTACCAGCCCGGCTCGAAGGCGATCACCGAGAAGTCGCCGCGCGGTGTGCGCCGCGCCCAGATGTACTCCTCGGTCAGATCGGGGAGTTCGACGTCGCCGATCATCGCGGTCATCGTCGCCGGAGTGCCGGGGAAGTCGATGCCCGCCAGTTTGCGCACCGTGCTGCGCCCGCCGTCGCAGCCCACGAGGTAGCGGGCGCGCAGCGTCGCGGCCCCGGCCTCGGCCGTACCCAGCTCGACCGTCACGCCGGCCTCGTCCTGGTCGATCCCGCGCACCTCCGACGACCGGCGCACCCGTACGCCGAGTTCGACGGCCCGCTCCTCCAGCAACCGCTCGATCGCGGACTGCAGGATCATCAGCGGGCGGGAATGCCTGGACTCGAACTCGTCGAAGTCCAGCCAGATCCCGGAGAAATGGCCCACCGACTGCAATTCGCCGACGGCCATGAAGCGGTCCAGGATGCCGCGCTGGTCCAGCACCTCCAGGGTGCGCGCGTGGATGCCGCCGGCTCGCGACTCGCCCGTGCGATCCGCGAGCCGCTCGACCACCAGCACGTCGACGCCCACCAGCGCCAGTTCGCAGGCGAGCATCAGGCCGGTCGGCCCGGCGCCCGCGATCACCACGTCCGCGTCCATGCCGGTGTGCTCCACGTCGCCTCCCTCTGATTTCACTGCGTCTCCAACATCGTCGAATCGCCCCGACGTACCACCGTTCGGGCCGGTCAGAGCGGGTTCACGCGGTACATCGGGAAGTACGACGCGATCCTGCCGTTCGCGTAGTCGTCGGCCAGTTCCGGCACCCGGTCGAAGTCGTAGATCACGTCCGACCCTTGCGGCGCGATCCAGCCTTCGGCCTCCTGGAAGTCCCGGATGCCCTGCGAGTCCGGCATCCGCCACACGTGCGTGTTCACGTGCAGGTGCCGGCTGATGCTCTCGGCGCCGCGCAGATGCGACAGGCGCATTCCCGCCTTCCAACCGCACGTGGTGACGACGCCCTCGCGGGCCAGGGCGGTCAGGGTGACGTCGTACAGGGGCTCGCCGATGTTGTCCACGAAGATCGCCACCCCGTGGCCGTCGCTGAGCTCTTGGACGAGGCCCAGGAATTCCTCGACCGACTTCCGGCGCAGCCGATGCCGCTCACGGTCCGCGCGCTCCTCCCGGGTGGGCAGCGAGAGGGCGGGGAACCGGCGGCGGTCCACCGCGGTGATGCCGTGCTCCCGCAGGAAGGCGACCCGCTCGTCCGAGCCCGCCGTCATCGCCACCCGGAATCCGGCCCGCTTGGCCAGCATCAGCTCGGCGAAGGCCACGCCGCCGCCCCACCCGAACACCAGGTGGTTCGCCGGATCGTCGTCGGCGATCTGGGTGCGCCAACACCCGTACGCCTTCTGCCAGTTGTCCCAAGCGGTGAAGTAGCGCCCGTACGTGGCCCATTGCGCCAGCGAGTACGGCGTGCCGTCCGGGAGCGGCAACAGCAGCCGGGCGTCCATCTTGGTCTGCTTGGCCAACAGGCCGATGGTGTCGGGGCAGTCGTAGGCGTAGGCGAGTTCGACGTAGCCGAAGCGGTCGACCCTGCCGAACGGCATGAGCAGGCACAGGTCCCCTTCGCGGACCCGGACGTCGCGGCCCGCCGCGTTCACCTCGAGCACGCGCACCACGCCCAGATTGCCCAGGACCACCGCGTCCTCGCCGCGGCTGCTGCACACGTCGATCGGTGAACGGGCCAGCGCGTGGTCCATGTTGGCCTCCCAGGAGGCGAGGATCGGCTCCACCAGCGCCTCACCCTCCTCCAGCGGGCCGAAGGCGAACCGATCGCGGCGCAGCGCGTCGCCGAGTCTGCCGTCGTGTCGGCCGGTCACCGCACCGGAGTGCAGGACCCAGGCTTCTGGCGAGTAGATGACAACCTCCTGTGATCGAGCGACCGACCGCGTTCCCGGGGTGCCGGCGCGGTCAGGGGGCCGTGACGGCCGGGACCCGGTAGTCCACCGAGACGCCGCCCCACGCCTCACCGGCGCCGTAGGCCACGGCCCCGAGTCGGCCCGCGGCGGGAAGGGAACCGGCGTCCAGTTCCTCGGCGAACGCCAGCGGGATCGTGGCGGACGACGTGTTCCCGGAGTTCTCGATCCGGTTCACGAACGGCACGCCGAGATGGGTGGTGACACTGCGAATCCGTTCCAGGATGCGGCCGTTCGCCTGGTGGCCGACCACGACGGTCGGCGCGGGGCCGTGGTCGAAGAGGTACTGCGCCGACTCCGACATTCGGCGCACGGCGCGGTCGAACACCTCCATCCCCTCGAGATGGATGCCGCCCGCGTCGGTCTCGCGCATGAGCGCCGTCTGGGAGCCGTCGCAGCCCGCGACCCGGCAGAAGCCCGCGAACTCCGCGCGGTCCTCCAGCAGAACGGCCGCCGAGCCGTCCCCGAAGATGCACGCGGTCTGCCGGTCGGTACGGTCCACCATCCGGGACATGGCCTCCACCGAGCACAGCAGCACCGACCGCCCCGGCTCGGCCTCGCACAGCGAGAGCCCGGTGACCAGCCCGTAGACGAAGCCGCAGCAGGCCGCGTTCATGTCGAAGGTCAGCACCGAGGGCCCCAGCCCGACGAGCTGCGCCACCTTCTGCGCGATGCCGGGTACGCGCTGCCGCGTCGAGGTGCTCACCACGATCAGCGCGCCGATCGAGGAGGGGGCGGGC
>NZ_JBSFEO010000091.1:0-20594 GCF_053594475.1 Embleya sp. NPDC001921 | reverse complement strand
GGGCCGGCGGATCTCCCGGCGGTGGCCGCCTACTTCTCCGGCATCGCGAGCGTCTTCGACACGGCGAACGTGGGCATCTACGGCGGCCGGCGCGCGATCGAGTGGGCGATGTCCTCGGGTGCGGCCCGCTGGTTCTGGCAGACGGGCGCCTGGTCGGCCGACTACCGGGTGCCCGACATTCACCTGTGGCAGCGGATCCCGACCACTCGCCTCGGGGCCTACGAGATCGACATCGACGACGCCCACCAGCCGGACTACGGCGCGTGGTTCGACCCTGGAGGAGATATGGCTTGGTGCCCGTTCGCCAAGAAGATGGAGCTACTGCCGGAGTCCAACTCACAGGCGGCGATCAAGCCGACGCAGTTCATCCTGCACTCGATCGCGGCGCCGTGGACGGTTCAGCGGATCTTTGAGTACTGGCGGGACTCGACCAACCTGGACAGCCACTTCGGGCTGGGCTTCGACGGTTCGCTCGGCCAGTACATCGGGACGCAGACCCGCGCCGACGCCAGCGCCCAGGCGAACGTCCGCGCGATCAGTCTGGAGTCGGCGTCGAATCTGCAGCACACGGATCCGTGGACGGATGCGCAGGTCGCGATGATCATCCGCCTGGGTGTGTGGCTGTGCCAGACCCACGGCATCCCCGCCCGCAAGCCGTCGTCGTGGGATGCGCCGGGGATCGGCTACCACCGGCTGTATCCGCAGTGGTCGACCGGCGGCACCGCATGCCCGGGTGACGCGCGCGTGCGGCAGTTCGACTCTCTGATCTTGCCCGGTATTCAGCGTGGCCTCGCGGGCGGGCCGATCCCCAGTACCCCTGTGCAAGGAGATGAGTTCGATATGGCCAGCGTCGATGACGTCGTGAACGCGGTCGTGAAGCGGCTGCGCCAAGACCCATACCCCGAGGCGACGTTCGAGTTGAACGGCCAGCCGTACACGCCGACCGGATTCGAGGTCGACCGGGAGATCTACATCTTCAAGCGGCAGGTGATGGACGCGATCGCCGAGGTCCGCGCCGCCCAGTCCACGCCGGTCCCGGTCCAGGTCGACGCAGCGGCTGTGGCTGCGGCGATCGCGGCCGACAAGACCCTCCTGTCGGCGATCGCCAAGGCGGTCGCGGACGAGGACCACAAGCGGACGGAGTCCTGACATGCAGATGGTCCTGGCGGTCGCCGAGACGGGCGACCCGGTACGTGTGCAGCTCTGGTCGCTGCTGGTCGGCGTGATCTTGCCGATCCTGGTGGGTCTGGCCACGAAGGTCACGACGAGTGCATCGACGAAGGCGGTCGCGCTCGCCTTCCTGTCGGCGGTCAGCGGCTTCGTGTCGGAGATGCTCGACTCGGGTGATTCGTTCCGGTGGTCCACCGCCCTGATCACGTGGGCGGCGACGTTCATCGTGGCGGTCGCCGTCCACTTTGGCTTGTGGAAACCGACGGGCGCGAGCGGGGCCGCGCAGAAGGTGGGCGTTCGGTGAGGCTCGCGGCGGCTCGTGCGCGGCAGCGTCTGGGCCGCCGCGGCGCGTTCCTCGCGATCTACGGGGCGGCCCAGGTGTTCTGGGGCGTCGGCTTCATCGTCCTGCCGCCCACACCCGCGGGCCTCGCCCTGCTGACGGACGCGCTCCCGCTGCACTGCTGGGCGTGGCTGTGGATCCTGGGCGGGGCGGCGGCGTTCGCGTCGGCGTGGTTGCGGGTCGGGCGCGACGCGGTCGGGTACGGGGCGGCGATGATCCCGCTCGGGATCTGGGCGTTCGCCTATCTGTGGGCGTCGATGTCCGGCGAGTACGCGCGCGGGGGTTGGGTGGCGGGCTGGTATCTGGGGCACATCGGCGTCGTGCTGTGGGCGTCGAGCGTGCCGGAGTATTCGGTGCCGCCGAGACGGCGAGACCCTGGGAGTGGTCGTGAGTGATATTTGGGGTCCGCTGGTCGGCGCGTCCGGCGTGATAGGTGTGATCGTTGCGGGGCTGTTCACGGCGAGGGCTACGCGTGCGGCCGCCGCGGCTACGGCGGAGGCGACTCGCGCGGCGGCTCATGCGGCGGCTGAGCCCGAGCAGCGCAAGGCGGACCTGGAGTCGTTTCGGGAGATACGGGACGACATGCAGGACAAGGTCGCGCAGATGCAGATGAAGAACGAGCGGATGGAAGCGAAGAACGAGCGGATGGAGGCGCGCCAGTCTCGGCTGGAGGCCTTGGTGCGGGCGTTCTCGCGGTCCGCGGACCGGTGGTGTGCGCAGATGCGCCGGGCGGGGATCGACCCGGAGCCGCCGGATCCTCTCGTGGAGGAGTACCACCGAACTGGAGTGTGATCGGCCCCGCTGTCGCCTTCGGGCGGCGGCGGGGGTTTCCTTGCGTCCGGGGCTCGCCTCCCGCCCGGATACGTCGTCTATCGCGGGGTCAAAGCGTCTGTGTATCGTCCGTCTATCGCGGTATTCGGTCTATTGCCGCTATCCGCTGCCGCTATCGAGTGACGTATCGACCCTCTAGTGACTCTCGCGCGAACCATGTGCAAGTATTGCGAACCCGTGAGCACGGCGGTTCCTGAACGTTCCTGCGGTTGGGGATGTCGGCTTCCGGGCAACGGTTAAACCTCAGTGCATGAGCCTGGTCGGCGACATGGGAGAGGGGGCAAGGGACATGGTCCCTCACCCCCTCAAGGGTGTTGCATCAGATGGTTGCAGCCATCTGCGTGTTTCAGGCGGTGGCTTCCGCCTCATCGGTGAGCGGGATGCGGTATGCGCATTCGCTCTCGTCGTCCAGGTTCATGCACGGCGGGAACGTCGTGGCGATCTCGAAGTGCTGGACGAGTCCGTACTGGTCCGCGTAGTGGCCCGTCTCCGGGACGCGCTGACCGGTCTTCCAGGTGCCCGCAGGCCCCAGAGGTTCATGCTTACGCATGTGGTTCCACCTTCCGGCTGATCTTCATTGGGGGTTACGTGACAGTCATCGACCTGGCTGGTCGGAGGGCCACGTCCCAGCCCGCTGGGGATCCGCCGGCGGTGTGCGCGTGTGGAGGGCAGTGGTTCGAGTTGCGCTCGAATCACCCGCGGGTGCCGGAGCACGGCGCGGTTTGCCTGCGCGCGAACGGGACCGTCTCGGGGTACGCAGGGACTCCGCATTGTGTTGCGTGCGGGGAGCCGTTCCACCCGTGACGGGGTGGGGCTGATCAAGGGCGACCGGCTACGTGAAGATCATCACGCCCGTCGGCGGTCCGTACGCGCAGATTCGCGTTACAGTGGTACCTGTCCAAGAGGGTGTCTCCTCTGGTCCTGACCCGGGGTGTTGGAGCACCGCCGGGTCGCGTTTTTCCGATCATCACGTAGAGTACACGCTACGTTGGTCAACGACTGTACCCCTAGGTGTTGTGTCCCAGGGACGAGTCGAGCACTAGATATGCGAAAAGCCCTCGTTGCCGAACGGCGACGGGGGCTTTCGTGCGTCGAGGCTGAGCCAATGTTAGCCACACCCCGCCGGTTATCCACAGCCCCGCGCGGGTGTATCGGTCACACCTGCTTCCCGGGTCACGCTGGTTGCCTCCGGCCACACGGCCTGACCTGGGAGGTTCCATGTGGGACATGCTTGCCGCACTGCTGTCTGCGGCCGGTTCGCTCGGTGCAGCCGCCCTCATGACGCTCCATGATCGACGGCCTGCCGTGCCCGGTACAGCGCGACAACAGCCGCCCGCGCCTCGGCCTGGACCCGCTCCCACTCCTCGACCCAGGCGGCGTGCTCGGCGTCCCACGCGGCCCGCTCGCCCTCGTCCTCGGGTGCCGGCTCATCGTTCCGCCGGCCGGTCCGGGCGTGGGCTTTGACCGCGGCGTCGGCCGCGTCCCAGCGTGCTTGGGCGGCGTCGAGCGTGGTGTCGTGCGAGTCGTGCATCCGTCCGACGCTACCTGCCGGGTCCGACACCGGGCTCGTGGGCGCGGCCGGCGTCCGGGTGGCTCAGCTGATCTGGACGATGGTGACGGTGACGCACCGGTCCTCGATGATGAACGTCGCGGTGCCCTCCACGCAGAAGGCGTACTCGCGCATATTGCTCGACCTGGTCGGTGAGCCGACTCGCCAGGGGTCGGAAGCAAGGCGCCGGGTCATGTCGTCGTAGGCGCTGTTCACGTGGGCCGGCTGCCCCTTGAGCCAGCGCTGGACGGTGTAGGTGGACTCGACGCTGTAGCTCACGGGTGGTCTCCCCACTGTGTGCGGTCGGCCGGGACGGTGTCGACGGGCAGGCCCGCGTTGATGCGCCGGATGGTCTCCTCGGTCTCGGGCCAGTCCGGGCTGCGGCGCATGCGGACCTCGGATTGCCAGGGGCCGAGCATGTCGGCGAGGGGCTGGAGGTCGCCGTTTGCGTTGGCTGCGGCGAGGGCGGCCTGGTATTCCTCTTCGAACTCGATGCGGAGGTCGTCGGGGAGTTCGGCGCGGATCTCGGCCGGGGTGGCGTGGTGGGTTCCGCCGAAGCCGATGGTGTGCTGGGGCCGGCGGGGGTCGGTGGTCTGCTCGTCCATGCGCCCAGCGTGGCATCGCGCCGCCCGTGATCGGTAGCCGGCGCACTCGCGCGGGTTACGCGACCCGGTGTGCGCCCTGCGGCTCCGGGGGCCGCCGCCACCGTGGTGGGTGGGGGATCCGGTTGCCCGGTTCCGGCCTGGCCCGGCAGCCGCAGGGTGCTCGAATGCTACGGCCGAAACCCGAGGAGGCATGTGCACGCCTTGGATATCCTCGGCGCGACCTCCCTCATAGCCTGGCCCGCATGATCAAGAGTGTCGTTTTCGACGTCGGCGAGACCCTCACCAGCGATGTCCGGTTCTGGGGGCGCTGGGCGAACTGGCTGGACGTCCCACCGCACACCATGTCCGCACTGGTGGGGGCGGTGACCGCGCTCGGCATGGACAACGCCGAGGCCCTGCGGCTCATCCGCCCGGGGCTAGACCTCGAGGCGGAGCGCGCCGCGAGCGAGGCTGCCGGGGTCGGCGAGATGCTCGACGAATCGGACTTGTACCCGGACGTGCGACCGGCCTTGTCCGCGCTGCGCGACGCCGGCGTGTGGGTCGGCGTGGCCGGCAACCAGACGCGTCGGGCCGGCGAACTGCTGCGCGGCCTGAAGCTGCCGGTGGACGACCTGGCGGTCTCCGAGGAGTGGGGCATCGCCAAGCCCGATCCGGCGTTCTTCGCCCGCGTGATCGAGTGGGCGCCGGGCGACCCGGACGAGATCCTGTACGTCGGCGACCACCCGGCGAACGACCATGTCCCGGCTCGGGCGGCCGGGTTGCGGACCGCGCTGGTGCGTCGTGGCCCCTGGGGCTACCTGTGGGCGGACGATGCCGAGGTGAACCGGGCGGACTGGACGGTCGATTCGCTGTCCGAACTCGTGGGTCTGATCGGGCGGTAGCTGCGCGAATCGTCATCCCGATTGCGCGGGCGCGGGTACCGTGCGTGTATGGCCACCCCTTCGCGCACGGGCCTGGGCGCCCGGGTCGCGTCCGCCCGCGGCGCCTGCCGGATGACACAGCTCGAACTCGCCAACGTCGCGGGACTATCGCTGAGCATGCTCCGCAAGATCGAGCAGGGCTCGCGGCAGCCGTCGGACGACGTACTCTCGGCCCTGGCCGACGCGCTCGGTATCGACGTCAATCGCCTGCTCGGGATCGGCGGGATGACGGACAGCCGGGTGCACGCCGCCCTGCCCGCGATGCGTGCGGCCATCGACGCCTACGACATACCGGAGGACGGGCCGGTCCGGTCGCTGCCCGAGCTGCGGCAGGCCGTGGACACTGCCGTCGAGCGGCGTCTCGCGTCGCAGTACATCCTCCTCGCGCAGACGCTGCCCGACTTGCTGACCGAGTTGGCGAGGGCCGTGTGCGTGCTGCCGGAGCCGGGGCGGAGCGAGGCGGCGGGTCTGCTGGCTGCCGCGTACCGGGCGGCGGATGCGGTGGCGTACAAGCACGGCCACTTCGACTTGTCCGGCCGCCTGGTCGAGTTGGTGCGGTGGGCGTCTGCCCGCGCCGACGACGACGTGCAGACTGCCGCCGCGGCCTACGTTCGCACGGAGTTGTTCTTCGTGTCCGGCAACCTCGCGCTTGGGCTCCGGGCGCTGGAGCGTGCTCTCGATGCGGCGCCGCCGCCGCGGAGCATCCCGGTGCGGGCGGCGCGGGTGGCGCTGCACATGCGGGCGTCCGTCGTCGCGGCGCGCATGCGCCAGCCGGACGTGGCCCGGGCGCACATGGCGGAGGCCCAGGCCCTGGTGGCGCCGATCCCGGAGGGCATCTATTGCGGCACGGCCGTGGGTCCGTCGTCGCTTCGGGTGCACAAGACGTCGGCTGCGATCGAGTTGGGCGACGGCGAGGCTGTGCTGGGTCTGGCGAGCGAGTGGAAGCCGGGCAAGGATCTCCCTGCCGAGCGTCGGTCGCACTTCTACATCGATCTTGCCCAGGCCCAACTCTGGCGCGGCCGGCGCGAGGACGCGTTCGGCTCGTTGCAGATCGCACGCAAGATCGCTCCGCAACATGTTCGCGAGCACCCGCAGGTGCGGGATGTCCTGGCCACGCTGGTGAGGCTGCAGCGGTCGTCGACGGACACGCTGCTCGGCTATGCGGAATGGGCACACGCGATCTGAGTGCCACAGGGTGACACACGTTGTGTCACTTAGGGGCTTCCCCGCAGGTCAGCATGGATGGCGTGCAGACCTGCCGGGCTTTCCGGCTCGGCGGGTGTCGTCATCCATTGCTGATCATGCGCTGGGGGCACCATGTCCGAGTCCGTGACCGTTCACGTCGGCCCGTCCGGCGATCGGCACCGTCCGATCCGAGCCGCGCTCTCGGACGGCAGGGTGATGGACATGACGAATGACGAACTCGTCGCCCTCCAGCACGAGATCCGCACCTTCCTGCTGTACCGGGTCCCACCTCGACCGGTCGGCCGGATCTCGAACTCGGGCGGCTGAGCCCCGCCCGACGCCGCCCGCGATCGATCCGCGGCGGCACCCCCGGCTGTTCGCCCTTCGCCCGGCGGACGGCCTGGCCCGGCGGCTGGTAGACCGCCGGGCCCTCGACTCCGGTCCTGCTGCCACCGGCGCGGTAGCGGGGCCGGCCCACTGTCGCCCGCCCTTCCGTTCGCCGGGCCCCACCACACCTCGCCCGGCCGGAGGAGATCGCGCCCAGCGCGCCGGCCGGGCGAGGCACCACCACACACTCAGGAGGACGAGGACACCGTGGCTGAACGACCGCTTCGCATGGGCGACCCCGTCGAGCATGTCCCGCCGCCCGGGGGTACGCGCCACCCCGACGGCCTGCTGGAGACCGAAGACCCGGGGGCGGCCGAGGTGTGGGTTTTCTCGGCGGTTGCGCCCGGGCACCTGGGCGGCCTCAGGTGGTCCGCACCGCGCGACGAGATCCAGCGGCGCACTTAGGCAAGCCCTACCTCCCACCGATCCGCCGGCAGCAGCAACTCCTCGACCGCAGCCACCCGTCCGCTGCGGGAGTACCGAACCACCCTCACGACCAGGAGCATCGCCCCGATGGTGACCCCGAGCATGCTGGCCTCGCCGGCGGCGGCAGCACGTCCGGACACGCCGCCGATCGTGTGGACGTCGGGCACTGGGCGAAGGCGGCCCGTGTACCTGACGAGGAGGTGGCTCGTCCGGCCGTCGGGGTCGAGCAACTCTGTGCGCTCGCGCTGGACTCGGGCCTTGTCGGTGAGGCCGAGTAGCGTCCGCACGATGGCCGGTGGCACGACACGGGAGAGTTGGCGTTCGCCGATGCCGTGGGGCCAGGGCGCGGCCGGGTCCGTCAGGGTCCTCACCGCTGGAGGATGCGCCACGGTGAGCCGCTGGCGCTGGGATCCCTCGATGAGTCCCTCCATACGGAGGACCCGCATGGCCTCGCGGGCGGCGCCGTCGCCGACGCCGTACAACGCCCGGATTTCGCTGCGTGTAGGGAAGCGCTCTCCGGGCCCGAGGACCCCACGTTCGATCAGATTCCGCAGGTGAGCCGCGACGCGCTGGTGGTCGTCCTCTGCGGCGGGCACGTCGCGAATCTTCGCCGGGTGGTGGATTCTTGGACGTCCAAGGGGTATTCATGATCTCCCGACCGCCCAGTTGCGGTCGGTGTTGAGCGGCGGGGTCGGGTGCGGAGCGGGGCCGAGATCCCCGTTCGTGAAGCTGCGTCCGACCTCGCCTCCGGTGGGCCCAGGAGTGGGACCGTAACCCGTTTGAGGGAAAGCGGAGGATGGACCTTCCATTTCATCGGATCACCGGATTGCATGTTGATCACCCACGGCCGAGCCTCTGCTACCCCCAGGTGCAGGGTTCGGCCGTGGGGCTGTCTGGGGCACGACTGGGGCACGAGATCAGGAAAACGAGACCACGCAGATCCACGATTCACCACGAACTTCCAAGAAAGTCCGCGAACTTCCACCCTCTCTCGCCTCGATCCACCATAGCCGCAGGTCAGAATGGGTCGACCGTGGATCAACGGCATCAAGGAACTCCAGGTGCACTACACGGGCAAGTAGCCCACCGGATCTCGGCAGGAGCGCCGGTCGAGGACCCGCGACCCGGCCGAACGTGACAGGCGCCGTCCGCTACGGGAGCAGCGGACGGCGCCTTCGCGGTTTCCGGGGCGGGACGTGGACACGGGAGAAGATCACGACTCGGTGAACGAGGCCCGAGCGGGTGGTCCGGGGGCATAGCCTCCGCCGCATCCGACCGTGGGGGGTCTCGTGAGCAGTCAGTCGTCGCAGCCGCGTCGACGTATCGGCAACCGTGTCATCGGGGCATGCGTCGCCATCGTCCTGGTGATCGGCGCCGCCGTGTTCGTGTCGACCCTGGTGCGGGGCAAGGAGGATGGCGACCCGGCGACACCGGCCGCCGGATCGGGGGCCGGCTCCGCCTCGGCCGGCGACAGTCGATCGCCCAGCGATGCCCGCTTCATCGCCGAACTGGGCCGGGCGGCACCGCAACTGGTGGGCGCCAAGGCCGACTTGAACGTATTGCTGAGCATGGCCAATGTGGCCTGCGGGTGGGTCGCGATGGGCAAGGAGCGCGACGAGATCGCGGGCCGCATCATGGGCGTCACCTTCACCCGGGAGGAGGGCGCCGCCATCACGAACGCGGCGATGACGGTGTACTGCCCGGCGGGAGCCCGCAAGTAGGGGCACAGGCGGCGGGACGCCACCGGGACGGCGGCCGGAGCGGTGTCCGCGACGCGGTCACCCACTCGGATGGCACGAACGCGGCAGGCCCGGCGGCCGGCGCACGGAGTGTGGGAGCGGCGTGCGAAGCTGACTGGTTCAAGATCGATGGACCGTGGCCAGGGGAGCGACGTGGGCGGCGTTGACGAGGGTGTGTACGTGGTGCGCAACGTGCGCAGTGGGCTGGTCCTCGAGGTCGAGGGCGGGCGTACGAACAGCGGGGCCAACGTGTGGCAGGGCGCCGAGGACGGCTCCACCGCGCAGCACTGGCGGATCACCGCCGTACATCCGGGCGGCGCGGTGTACCACCTGGAGCACGTGGTCAGCGGGAAGCGGCTGGACGTGACCGGTGCCTCCGAGGAGAACGGGGCCAACGTGCAGCTTTGGCGGGCGAACAACTTCGGCGCGCAGGAGTGGATCCTGGAGCAGCACGCGGACGCGCCGGGGCGGGTCACGCTGATCAACTACGTCAGCGGGCTGCTCCTCGAGGTGGCCGACGACAGCACCGAGCCCGGTGGCAACGTGCGCCAGTGGGAGGACACCGACCGCCCCTCGCAGTGGTGGGCGCTCGAAGCACGCTGAGCGCGCGGCCGGCCGCCCCGTACCGCCGCGCGCCGCCCCGGCGTCGCCGCGGCTACGCGGCGGCCACCACGTGGGTGCGCGCGAGCGCCGGGGCGGTCGTCCGCGGGCGGGCGCCGGGGCGGGCGAAGACGAACAGCCGCAGCACCACGAACCGGCCGATCCCGGCCAGGCCGGACGCGCCCAGGTAGACGCCCTGCTCGACCAGGACGCCCGCGCCCGGGGCCGCCGCGTGCAGCCCGAGCACCGCGGCGGTGGTGAACAGGTAGGCGACCAGCGCGCTGAGCGCCGACTGCCCGTGCGCGCGCAGTCCGGCGCGCCCGCCGCCGAAGGTGAACCGGCTGTGCAGCTCGGTGGCGGCCACCGTGGAGACCACGGTCACGAACGCGTTGGCGACCGCGATCGGCATCGTGTCGGAGAGCACGACCAGCGCGCCCGAGGAGGCGATCCCGGTGCCGCCGCCGAAGACCACGAACCGCGCGAACGCGGCGATCGAACCGGACTTCCCGGCCCTGCCGCCGGCTGCGTTGCTGCTGTTCCCCGTGGTCTTCATGTCCTTCAGCCTAGAAACGAATGAGGCCAGAGACGTTCCTGATTCACCAGGTGCGCGCGAGGTGCTCGGCAAAAACCTGTCGGCTTGCCGGAACCCCTCTCCCCTATGGCCTTCGGGCACCTCCGCCCGCTGATCCGGGACGGCTGTGACCCCTCCACCCTGGTGCAGGAGCGCCCTTCGACGCACCCGGTTTTCCGCCCGCCGCGTGTCCGCACCGAAGGGTTGGCGGCGACGCCGGGACCGCCGGGGCGGACCCCGCCCGGGGCCCGAACACGCGACGACCCCGGTCCGCCCGCGAGGCGGGTGGGGGCCGGGGTCGGTGCGGCGGTGCGGGGGCCTAGTTGGCCGAGGTGAAGACCAGGGCCGCGTTGTGGCCGCCGAAGCCGAAGGCGTTGGCGACGGCCACGTTCAGGGGACCCACCCGGGGTTCCTTGGCGACCACGTCGAGGTCGATGTCGGGATCCTGGGAGTCGAGGTTGATGGTGGCCGGGACGACCCCGTCGCGCAGCGACGCCACCGCGGCGACCGCGGCGATCGCGCCGGCCCCGCCGCACAGGTGGCCGAGCATCGACTTGATCGCGGTGACCGCCGCGTGCGTACCGATCGCCTCGGTGATCGAGGCGGCCTCCAGCGCGTCGCCGCCCGGCGTCGAGGTGGCGTGCGCCTGGATGTGGTCCACGTCCGCGCCGGTGACGCCCGCCTCGGCCATCGCCATCCGCAACGCCCGGACCTGGCCCGGCCCGTACCCGGCGGTGATGTGGTTGGCGTCCGAGGTGACCCCCGCGCCGGCCAGGTACGCGTGCACGAACGCGCCGCGTGCCGCCGCGAAGTCGGCCCGCTCCAGGACCACCAGCGCGGCGCCCTCGCTCATCACGAACCCGTTCCGCCCGGCGTCGAACGGACGCGACGCGGCGGTGGGGTCGCCCTCGTAGGTGGACAGCGCTCGGGCCTGCGCGAAGCCCGCGATCGGCAGCGCGCCTATCGTCGCCTCGGCGCCGCCGGCGACCACCACGTCGGCGCGACCGAGCCGGATCAGGTCCAGGCCGTACGCGATCGCCTCCGAGCCCGACGCGCACGCGCTGACCGGGGTGTACGCGCCCGCCCGGGCACCCAACTCCATGCTGACCTGCGCGGCCGGCCCGTTGGGCATCAACATCGGCACGGTGTGCGGGGACACCCGGCGCACGCCGGACGCGGCCAGCACGTCGTGCTGCGCGAGCATCGTCATCGCACCGCCCATGCCGGTGCCCACCACCACGGCGAACCGTTCCGGCTCGACCGTCGGCGCGCCCGCGTCCGCCCACGCCTCGCGTGCCGCCACGAGCGCGGCCTGCTGACATCGGTCCAGGCGCCGGGCGCGGACCCGGTCGAGCACCGTCTCGGGGCAGACCCGCATCCGTCCGGCGATCCGCACCGGCAGGTCGGCCGCCCACGGATCGGCCAGGGTGTCGATTCCCGACTCGCCCGCGAGGAGGGCCGCCCACGTGGACGGCACGTCCCCGCCCAAAGGCGTGGTCGCACCCATCCCGGTGACCACCACATCGGTCTTGCCGAGCGTCATAGAACGCACCCCAGCTCTGTCGAAGCATTGTGGAAACACGACACGGGTGACCCGCTCGCGCTCGCGTGCGGGTCACTTGATCCGCAACGCTGTCAGGGAAAGGCCGGTCCGGGGGTATCGACACCGATAAAGAGGACGTCCTATTACTTGTGGAGACCCGACAACCGACCGGTAACCGGCTCAGCCCCGCAAATACGCCAGAACAGCCAATACCCGCCGATGATCGTCGGCCGCCGGCGGCAGATTCAGCTTGGTCAGGATGCTCGCGATGTGCTTGGACACCGCCGCCTCGCTGACCACCAGGGCCCGGGCCACCGCCGCGTTGGAGCGCCCTTCGGCCATCAGCGCCAGCACCTCGCGCTCGCGCGGCGTCACCTTGGCGAGCGGATCGCGCCGCCGGGCCAACAGTTGGCGGATCACCTCGGGATCGACCACCATCCCGCCGTCGGCGACCCGCTCCAGGGCGGCCATGAATTCGGTCACATCGCCGATGCGATCCTTGAGCAGATAGCCCGTACCCACCCCGTCGCGAGCGTCCAGGAGCTCGTCGGCGAACGTTTGTTCGACATATTGGCTCAGCACCAGCACCGCCAGGTCCGGCCGCACCCGCTGGAGCTCGCGGATCGCCCGCAGGCCCTCGTCGGTGAAGTCCGGGGGCATCCGGACATCGGCGATCACCACGTCCGGGGCGTGCGCGCGCACCGCCGCCACCAGCGAGGGGCCATCGCCCACCGCCGCCGGCACCTCGTGCCCGAACCGCTCCAACAGGCCCACCAGGCCCTCGCGCAGCAACACCGCGTCCTCCGCGATCACCACTCGCAAACGCCGCACGGTATCTCCACTCGCACCAGGGTCGGCCCGCCGATCGGACTCGACAACAACATCCGACCATCCACCGCCGCGACCCGGTCGGCCAGCCCCGTCAGGCCCGAACCCGCGGCCGGGTCCGCACCGCCGCGCCCGTCGTCCGCGACCTCCAGGACCAGCACCTGGTCCTGGATCCGCCCGTCCACCCGGCAGCGCTCGGCGCCGCTGTGCCGGGCCGCGTTCGCGAGCGCCTCGCACACCGCGAAGTACGCGGCCACCTCCACCGAGGCGGGCAGCCGAGACACCTGTACGTCGGTGTCCACCGGCATCGGCGACCGCCCCGCCACATCGCGAATCGCGGCGGGCAACCCGCGCTCGGTCAGCACCTGCGGATGCACTCCCCGGATCAACTCGCGCAACTCCGCCAGCGCCTCGCGGGCCATGGTGTGCGCCTCGGCCACCTCCCGGGCCGCCCGCGAGTCGGGCGGCAGGTCCAACGCGGCCAGCCCGAGCTTCATCGTCAACGCCACCAGGCGCTGCTGCGCGCCGTCGTGCAGGTCCCGCTCGATCCGCCGCTGCTCGGCCTCGAACGCGTCCACCAGGCGGGCCCGGGAGCGGCGTACCTCGGTCAACTCGGCGTCCCGCGAGCCCAGTACCGCGATCGCGACCGCCGAGCGCGCCCCCGCCCACGCCGCGATCGGATACGCCGCGACCGGCAGCAGCACCAGCCCCGCGAGCACCCCGCCCACCGACGCCCAGGGCGTCGCGGAGGGTTGCCACGGCGCGCTGAGCAGCACACCGGGAATCCCCACCGCGACGAACAACACCGCCAGATCCACCCAGCCCAGGGTGAGCACCGACACCGCCCCCCACCCCAGCTCGCGCCACCCGGCCGGCTCCCGCAACGAGGACCGGGCCGGCCGCGCGTCCGGCGCCACCAGGCGCAACCGGCGCCGTTCGAACGGCCCCGCCAGCGCGACCAGCACCGTGAGCACCAGACCCGCGCAGACCACCGCCGCGACCGGCCCGACCCGGTCCCAGGACGCGGCGATCCCACCCGCCGCGACGCCGCCCGCGACCCCGGGCACCCCGCCCGCCAGCAGGTACCCGATCGAACGCCACGGCCAGGCCGAGGACAGGAAACCCACCGGGCGCGCGGTCAGCGCCTCCAACACATTGCGAGGAATCACCGCTCGACCGTAGCCGGCGCCCGGGCCGCTGTCGGTAGTGCCAGGTGGAGTGTTCGAACCAGTGCCGGCACCAATGCGCCGACCCCCACCCGGCGCCTTGACTCGACGTCGTGACGAACCGACCCGGCGCCGTGCCGCGCCACTTCGCAGACCCCGCCGCACAGCCCGCCGCACACCCGGCCGGCGCGGTGTCGGGTGATCGCCCCGATCCCGCCGACCGCCCGTCCGCCGACCGCCCGTCCGCCGACCGCCCTTCCATCGAACGCCCGTCCGCGGCGCGCGCGGACGCCGTCGTGGTGCGGCTTCGCGACGTCACCCGGGTGTTCCACACCGGCGGCCACCCGGTCACCGCGCTCGACGGGATCGACCTGGACGTCGCCGCGGGCACGATGACCGCCGTGATGGGTGCCTCCGGCTCCGGCAAGTCCACCCTGCTGCACTGCGCCTCGGGCCTGGACCGGCCCACCTCCGGCCTGGTCACCATCGCCGGCACGATCACCCGCGACCTGGACGAGCGCGCGCTGGCCCACCTGCGCCGCGAGCACATCGGCTTCGTCTTCCAGGCGCTGAACCTGGTCTCCGCGCTCACCGCGGAGCAGAACGTCGCGCTCCCGCTGCGACTGGCCGGACGCCGGGCCGACCCGGACGCGGTGGCCGGCGCACTGGCCGCCGTGGGGCTGGCCGATCGGGCCCGACACCGGCCCGACCGACTCTCCGGCGGTCAACAACAGCGCGTGGCGATCGCCCGCGCCCTGATCACCAGGCCCGCCGTCCTGTTCGCCGACGAACCCACCGGGGCGCTGGACAGCACCGCGTCGCGCACCGTGCTGGGCCTGCTGCGCTCGCTGGTCGACGAACACGGCCACAGCGTGGTCATGGTCACCCACGACCCGGCCGCAGCGTCCTGGGCGGACCGGGTGGTGCTCCTCGCCGACGGTCGTGTGGTCGACGAACTCGCGCACCGCACCGACCCGGAGACGATCGCCGCCCGCGCGGCCGCGGCGGAGGTGCGGGCGTGAACACCCTGGCGACACTGCGCGAACGCGGCACCGCGCTCCTGGGCTCGCTGCTCGCACTGGTCCTGGGCACCGCGATCCTCACCGCGAGCGCGCTGATCCAACTCACCGGCGGCACACCCGTGCCCGCGCGCTACGCCGGCACACCGGTGCTCCTGCACAGCGCGCACGGCGCGGACCGCGACGGCGAGTTCGCCGAACCGGTGCCCTGGTCACCCGAGCGCAGCGGGCAACTCGTGCGCGAACTGGCCGCGATCCCGGGAGTGCGGGAGGTGGTCGCGGACCGACCCTTCTACGCGCAGGCCGTGTCGGGCGGCCGACCGGTGGGCGGGCGGGACCGGGACGAGCGCATGGGCCGGGGGTGGTCGAGCACGACGCTCGCACCGGCTCCGCTGGTCGCCGGACACGCCCCGCGCCGCGCCGACGAGATCGCCGTGGACGCCGAACTGGGGCCGCGCCCGGGCGAGTCGATCACGGTGCTGACCGCGAGCGGGCCCGCCGCGTACACCGTCAGCGGCACGGTGCGCGGGACCGGCTACTACGTCACCGACGAGCGGGCCCGGGCGCTGGCCCCCGGTGTGCGGGTGCTGGGCGTGCACCTGACCGACGGCGCGGACCCGCGGGCGGTGGCCGCCGCGGCGCGGGCCCTGGCACCCACCGACGCGCGCGTGCTCACCGGTGCGGACCGGCGCGACCTGGCGCCGGCCTCGGCCCGCCGCACGTCGTGGATCGGCGCCCAGGTGATCCTCACGATGGCCGGGCTCGCGGGCTTCGTCACGATCCTGGTGGTCGCGGGCACGTTCGCCTTCGGCGTGAACACGCGGCGCCGCGAACTCGCCCTGCTGCGGGTCGTCGGCGCCGACCCCGGACAGGTGCGACGCGCGCTGTACGCCGAAGCGCTCCTGCTCGGCGCGCTCGGTTCGGCCGCCGGCGTGCTGATCGGCGTGCTCGGCGCACCCGCCGCGACCGGTGTGCTGGTGGACACCGGCTTCGAACCAGCCGGGTTCACGATCCGGGTCCGGGCCTGGATCCCGGCCGCGGCGTTCGTGGTGGGAGTGGGCACGGCGCTGGTCGCCGTGTGGTCCGCGTCCCGGCGGGCCGCGCGGATCGATCCGCTGGAGGCGCTGCGCGAGGCGGTCGTGGACGAACGGCCGATCGGCGGGGTCCGCCGGATCGCGGGCGTCGCGAGCGTGGCCCTGGGCGGCGGGTGCGCGCTCGCGAGCGCGTTCGCGGCGCCGACCGAGATGATCACCTGGGCCCTGGCCACCGCGGTCGCCTCGATCAGCGGCGCGACCCTGCTCGCCCCCGTGTTCGTGGCTCCACTGGCCCGCGCGCTCACCCGCCCGTTCGCCCGCCGAGGGGGCGCGGGCGCACTGCTGGTGCGGGAGAGCGCCTGCGCCGCCGTGGGCCGCACCGCCTCCACCGTCGCGCCGGTGCTGGCCACGATCGCCTTCGTGGTGCTGATCACCGGCAACACCCGTACCGGCGCCGAGGCGTTCGCCGACCACGCGAGCGCGACGACCCGGGCGAGCGGCGCGGTGGTCGCGAGCGGAACGCCGGGTCTGTCCGACGCCGCGGTGGCCGATGTGCCCGGCAGCGCACTGCTCGCGAGCACCGTGTACGCGGGGCCGGCCCGGCTCGCCGTCGACGCGGCCGGCATCGACCCGGACGCCTTCGTCCGCACCCACGACCGGTTCGGCCTCGTCCGGGGCACACTCGCCGACCTGGTCGGCCCCGACACCGTCGCGGTGACCGCCTCGACGCTGGCGGCATTGGGCCAACCTCCGTCTCAGGAAGCGGAGTTCACCTTCGCAGACGGGCGTACGCGGGTATTGCGGATCGTCGCGGTGCTCGACGACCGCGCGGATTCGCACGGCGTACTCCTCGCCCGGGGCACGCTGCGCGCGCACGACCCGGACGCGCTGACCGAGGTGGTCCACCGCACCGACGGGCCGGCGATCGTACGCGGCGACCGTGCGGCGACCGCGCTGGGCGTCCGGGAGATCGGCGTCGCCGCGTACGCGCGGCGGGCCGACGCCGAAGAGGACCGACTGATCGACGTGTTCACCCTGCTGCTGGTGGCGACGACCGCCGGCTACACCGCCTTGGCCGTCGGCAACACGCTGCTCATGGCCGGCGCCGGCCGGGTCGCCGACTTCCGGGTCCTGCGGCTGTCCGGGGCGACCCGCCGCCAGGTGTTGTGGGTGGTCGCCGGCGAGACCACGTTCGTGGTCGTGCTGGGCGTGCTGCTCGGCGGCCTGGTCGCGGTGCCGTCGCTGCTCGGGATCCGGGCGGGACTGGCGGGCGCGCTGGGTACGCCGGTGCGCCTGGTGGTGCCGTGGGCGCCGGTGACCTGCGCGATCGTGACCTGCCTGGCGATCGCGCTCGCGGCGAGTGTGCTGCCGGCCCGACGGGCGATGCGCGGGGTGGCGCCGTGAGGGTGGGCCGGGCCGAGCCGTCGCGGTGACGTTCGGCGCGTTGCCGGGGGGCATTATCACCGACTTCGGTGCGGTTGGCCCGAGTTTGCCGAAGATCACGGAAAATCCGGCGAACCGTCGTGACCATGGGCATTCGCGACTTCGTCCCCCGACCTCGACTTAGGGAGACCGCCATGGCCTGGTACCCCGGAGCCGCCAAGCGCGAGCTGCAGCCGGAATCCGACGCGCAACCCGCCATCCGTCCAACCCAGTTCATCCTGCACTCGATCGCCGCGCCGTGGTCGGGACAGCGCATGTACGAGTACTGGCGCGACTCCACCAACCTCGAATCCCACTTCGGCTGCGCCTACGACGGCGGCCTGTGGCAGTACATCGGCACCGAGACCCGCGCGGACGCCAACGCGTCGGCGAACCGCCGATCCGACGGCACCGGCGCGGTCAGCGTGGAGACCGCGTCGAATCTGGAACACACCGACCCCTGGACCGACGCCCAGATCGACAGCCTGATCCGGCTGGGCGTGTGGCTGCACGAGCGGCACGACCTGCCGCTGCGGATCTGCCGCGCCTGGGACGACCCGGGCTACGGGTATCACCGGCTGTTCGCCAAGTGGTCGATCAGCGGCACCGCGTGCCCCGGTGACGCGCGTGTGCGGCAGTTCCACGACCGGGTCTTCCCCGGCATCGTGGCCGGCACGGGCGGAACCCCCGTCCCCGACATCCCCGCCCCGCGACCGGCCGTCGACCTGGCCGAACTGGTCGCCGCCGCGCGGTCCGACCCGAGCCGCGAGGGCACCCCGGTCACCTACGTGGGCACCCGGATGGTCGAGAACGCCCTGGTCGCGGAGGGGCTGCTCGCGCGGAACCTGGCCGACGGGCACTACGGGACGGCGACCCTGCGGGCCTACGCGGAGTGGCAGCGCCGGCTCGGCTACAACGGGTCGGACGCGGACGGGATCCCGGGGCGGCGATCACTGACGCGGCTGGGGGCGAAATACGGCTTCACGGTCGCCTGAGGTACCCGCCGGGCACGGGTGCCGCGGGGCACCCGGCGCCCGGGTGTCCGGATCCGGGCCTCACCCGTCCCGATCGGTGGCCACCAGCAGGCCGGTGACGATCGCCATCAGTGACCAGACCAGCCACATCCAGGCGACCGCGTCGTAGAGCGCGCTGTACAAACCCAGGATGGTCAGCAGCACGAGTGTGCAGACCACCATGCCCCGACTTTGTGGACCGTACGTACGGATCATCGTCGCCTCCACCCTCGGAGCCCGGGAACGAACCGGTGCTTGGCACCGTAGCGCAGCAGGTCACGGCACGGACAGAGAACGGCCGCCGGCAACCGCGCGTCGCGTCGGATCGGCGCGCGGCGGCCGGCCGCACTACAACACCAGCAGGTCGAAGAGCCGGTCCAGGTCCGCCGCCGGATTCGCGGTCAGGCCGCCGTGTACCGGACCCGGCTGGACGATCGTGCTGCGCGGGGCGGTCAGCCAGCGGAACCGCCGACCCACCGGCTCGGCCCCCGGCGCGCCGGCCGCCTCACTGCCCGCGCAGACCAGCTCCCACGCGGCGAGCACCGCGCGCGCCTGGGTCACGTCGGCGTCCGGGTCCAGGGCGCACAACCTGGACTGCTCCACATGGGTGCGCGCGCCCAGGAAGCCGAACGCCTGGCTGTACAGCGCGACCCCGACGTTCAGGCACTCCCCGCGCTCCACGCGCGGCACCAGGCGGATGATCGAGTACTCGAAGAACTCCCGCTGCGCGATCATCGTCATCACTTGAGCCAATCCGGGCGGTTCGACGACTGCGCCGCGCCCTGTCGCGCGATCACGTCCGGCGCGATCTCCGGCAGCCACGCGCGCGGCCCGGCGGCCCGGGCGAGCAGGTGCGCGATGTACGCCTCACGCAGCGCGTCGGGGCTGTCCAGGCCCAGCGCGCGCTCGGCGTCACCGGGATCCAGCCACTCGTCCGGGACCAGGGCCAACACCTCGGTGAGCAGCTCGCGGGTGATCCGAGGGGCCAGTTCGGCGTCCACCTTGACCAGGCCCGGACCGCCGAGGGCGGCCAACACGTGGTCGGCGGCGTCGAACGGACGCGTCGCGGCGGCCTTGGCGGCCTGCCACGCGTGGTGGAACCACAACGCGGCGCCGTGGTCGATCAGCCACAACCGGCCGTGCCACACGAGCAGGTTCGGATTGCGCCAGGAACGGTCCACGTTCGAGGTCAGCGCGTCCAGCCACAACACACGCGCGGCCAGCTCGGCGTCCGGCTCCCAGGTGGCCGGGGTGAAGTCGGCCGAGCCCGGCAGGAAGTCCATCCCCAGGTTCAGCCCGGCACTCGCCTGGACCAGCTCCTGGACCTCCTGGTCCGGCTCGCCGCGCACGATCACCGGGTCCACCTCGACCCGCACCAGGGCCGGCACCGGCAGCCCGAGCCGCCGGGCGAGCTCGCCCACCACGACCTCGGCGACCAGCACCTTGACGCCCTGTCCGGCGCTACGGAACTTCACGACATAGGTGCCCAGATCGTCGGCCTCGACGAGGCCGGGCAGCGAGCCGCCCTCACGCATCGGCGTGACGTAACGAATGGCATGGACCAGGGGAAGCATTCCCGAACAATGCCACGCGCCGCCCGGCAAAAAACACGGGCCCTGTCGGGCGGCTTCGTCGCCGGCTCGCGAGGCACCCTTTGTTGGGCGACTTCGTCGCCGGCTCGCGAGGCACCACTTTTTCTTTCCCCCGCAAGCTCCTCCAAGAAAAAGCGGCCCCTCGCTCGGGGCTTCGTGTCCCTCCGCTTCGCTCCGGGCCACAAAGCCCGAACCCGCGGCTCCGCCGCTCTCCGCGCTTCGCGCGTCGATCGCTCGGGCGGGCGCAGGTCGGGGGCGCTGACGCGCCGGGGCGTATCGGGACGTGACCGCGCCGGTCGTGGCGTGGGCCCGAGGCAGCTCTGGCGGACCGGGCCATCGGTCGGGTCGGCGGGTCCCGGTCGCTCAGCCGACCGACACCGCCTGGTCGACTCTGGCCTCGGAGCGGGAAGCCACTCGTGCGCCCCCGCGCCCCACCCCGGCGCGTCAGCGCCCCCGACCCACCCCCACCCGAGCGATCGACGCGCGAAGCGTGGAGAGCGGCGGAGCCGCAGACCTTTGACTTCGTGGCCCGGAGCGAAGCGGAGGGACACGAAGTCACGAGCGAGGCGCCGCCTTTTTTCTCGGAGGAGCGAAGCGGGGGAGAGAAAAAAGGCGGCGCCTCGCGATCCGGGACGTCCCATGCCGGTAAGATCG
>NZ_JBSFEO010000090.1:0-23933 GCF_053594475.1 Embleya sp. NPDC001921 | reverse complement strand
GCATCGCCCGCCTGCACAACCTCACCCTCGCCGGATAACCCGGCCCCGAACCGCGGCCGACACACCCAAGATCACTTACGGGACAAGCCTTAGGACATAAAGTTTATTTCATCTAGATCAAATGCCCTCTGAGAACCCGGTCAAGGCCAGGTAGCGGATCCAAGGCGGTACCTGCCCGTGGGATCGGTCCCCGACCCATTGAAGCCGGACACGGCTCCGTATCGATCCGCCGCGCCCGATCACGACCGCGTCCACCGGGCAGTTTCGTCTCGTCGGCGATTCACGGTTTGGGCCAGGTCGCTTCATTCGGCGTCGACACCCATGATGAGCCGGCGATGGCCCGGATGCCCGACCACTCCTGCGTTTCGATCGACGTCGGGTCGTCGCGGGCCGCCTCGACCTTCGTGTTGTGGGCGGTAGGCATCTCCTGCTTCTGCGGCCGAACATCTCATCTCGTCAATTGTGGGTACCTGGTGGCAGTGCATTCGTGTCGAGCCGGCGGCGAATCGCCGCCGCCTCGTTCTCGCGCCCAAGGGCGTCGAGCAATGCCACCTGCAGATCCAGGGCCCCGAGCAACAGCGGGATCAGCGTCGGAAGCATGTCTTTGTAGCGCCGACAGATCTCCACCGCCTGTTCGGCGGCGGCCAGCGCCTCGTCCCGCCGTCCCACCTCCCCGAGATGGACCCCGAGGTTGGCCAGGAAGCGGGCGAGGTCGGGTTCGTATGCGGCCGGGTTGGTGGTTGCCAGCCGGCGATAGATTTCCACCGCCTGTTCAGCGGCGGCCAGCGCCTCGTCAAAGCGCCCCAGATGCTCCAGGTCGGCGCCGAGGTTGGACAGCGAAGCAGCGAGGCCGGGTTCGTATGCGGCCGGGTTGGTGGTTGCCAACCGCCGATGCATCTCCACCGCCTGTTCGGCGGCGGCCAGCGCCTCGTCCCGCCGTCCCACCTCTCCCAGATGGACTCCGAGGTTGGACAACAACGCGGCAAGGCCGGGTTCGTATGCGGCCGGGTTGGTGGTTGCCAGCCGGCGATAGATATCCACCGCCTGTTGCTCGGTGGCCAGAGCCTCGTCGTGGCGCCCCAGATTCCCCAGGTCGACGCTGAGGTTGGCCAGCGAGACGGCAAGGTCGCGTTCGTAGGCGTCCGGATTCGCGGTCGCCAACCGCTGATAGATCGCCACCGCCTGTTCGGTGGCGACCATTGCCTCGTTTCGCCGCCCCGTCTCCGCCAGTCGGACCCCGACGTTGGTCAGCGAGTCGGCGAGGTCGGGTTCGTAGGCGGCCGGGTTCGCAGCCGCCAATCGTCGCCGGATTGCCACCGCCTGTTCGGTGGCGGCCAGGCCCTCGTTTCGCCGCCCCACCTCCGCCAGCCAGGCCCCGAGGTTCGTGAGCGAGGTGGCGAGGTCGGGTTCGTATGCGGCCGGGTTCGTGGCCGCCAACCGCCGATAGATCTCCACCGCCTGTTCGGCAGCGGCGAGGCCCTCGTTTCGCCGCCCCACCTCCGCCAGCCAGGCCCCGAGGTTGGACAGCGAACGCGCGAGGCCGGGCTCATATGCGGCCGGGTTGGCAGTCGCCAACCGCCGATGGATCTCCACCGCCTGCTCGGCAGCGGCCAGAGCCTCGTCCCGCCGCCCCACTCTCGCCAAGTCGGCCCCGAGGTCGGACAGCGAGCGGGCGAGGCCGGGTTCGTGCGCGTCCGGGTTGGCGGTCGCCAACCGCCGGTAGATCTCCACCGCCCCTTCGGTGGCGGCCAGGCCCTCGTTTCGCCGCCCCACCTCCGCCAGCCAGGCCCCGAGGTTGGACAGCGAGGCGGCGAGGCCGGGTTCGTATGCGGCCGGGTTCGTGGCCGCCAACCGCCGATAGATCTCCACCGCCTGCTGCTCGGCGGCCAAAGCCTCGTGCCGCCGCCCCACCTCCGCCAGCGAGACCCCGAGGTTGGACAGCGAGAGGGCAAGGTCGGATGCGTAGCCGGCCGGATTGGTGGTCGCCAACCGCCGATAGATCTCCGCCGCCTGTTCGGTGGCGGTCAAAGCCTCGCTTCGCCGCCCCACTTCCGCCAGCCGGACCCCGAGGTTGGTCAGCGAGGCGGCGAGGCCGGGTTCGTGCGCGTCCGGGTTCGCGGTCGCCAACCGCCGGCGGATCTCCACCGCCTGTTCGGCCGGGACCACAGCCTCGTCCCGCCGCCCCACCTCCCCAAGATGGACCCCGAGGTGGGACAACGAGCGGGCGAGATCGGGTTCGTGCGCGTCCGGGTTCGCGGTTGCCAACCGCCGATAGATCTCCACCGCCTGCTGCTCGGCGGCCAAAGCCTCGTCCCGCCGCCCCACCTCCGCCAGCCGGATCCCCACGTTGGACAGCGAGAGAGCCAGGTCGGGCCCGTACGCCGCGTCGTCGGGGTCCTGCTGCAGGGCGGCTTCGACAAGTGCCGCGTTCAGGCGTACGGCAAAGGGCGCGATGACCCGGGAGGGGTGAGGCAGTGCGACGGTGGCAGCCGCCAGGGCGTACGGGTGCAGCAAGCTGGTCTCGAGGTGGGTGTCCAGGTGATGCACGAGCGCCTCGCTGACCCGAGTGCGGCCGGCGTTGTAGTGAGCGATGGCCGCGCGGGCCACGACGGTGATCAACTGGGCCTGCTGGGCAGGTGCGGCCACGGGCAGCAACTCGGCCAAGGCGATGGTCTTGTCGGCGAGAGCACGCGAGGCGTGGAACTCGGCGATGCGGTCCGGCTGGAGCGTGCCCCAATAGCGCCCCGGTTCGGCCGGATACAGTCCTTTCACCCAGGCCGCGGCCCGCAGCGCCCTGCCGGCCTTCAGCCGGTGGGGGAGGGCGCGCAGTACGGCGGCGGCCTCGTCTTGGTCGGCAGCCCCGCACAGGGCGGCGGTGGCGACAGCGGCACCGAGGACGAACGTGGGCAGATTGCCGAGCTTGACGGCGGACGCCTTGGCGGTGTCCTCCCAAAATCGTGCTTCGTGCCGCAGGAGGATTTCCTCCGGCGCGGTGCCGGGAGCGGTGTCCGCAGGGGAGGGGCCGTGCTGGAGCAGCGCGACCAGGGCGGCCAACTGCAGCGTGAGGGCGTTGGCATAGCGGGGGTGGTCCAGGTCGCCGGGCGGATGGAGCGCGGCAGCCAGCGCCGCCCAGTCGTGGGCCGGGACGGTCGGCAGCAGAGGCAGCAGCTCGGCCAAGCCACGGGCGGCGGCGCGGAACGCCGCCCCGCGGTCGACCCAACCCGTGTGCGTTTGGCCGCCCGGCGGTTCCGCGACGCCCCTATGCGGCAGCAGCGGAGCGAGTTCGACGGCCGGCTCCGCGTCGAGCAGATCACGGACCGCGGCCTGGGCGTTCGAAGGGCCGGTGCGCCAAGGACCGTCGGAGCGGGCCAGCAACAGAATCCGCACGCGATGGCGGGAGTGGTGCAGCGCGGTGACCAGGTCGCGCAGCACGCGGGGACGGGTCTCGGCGTAGTCGACGACCACGAGGAGGGGCAGCGCGGTGCTCAGGCAGGAGAAGTTGGGCGGCGGCCGGTGGTCGTCCAGATCCGAGCGAAGGTGCCCGGTCGCCCAGCCCTGCCGGCTGAGGGTGTCGGTCAAGCGGCGGGCCAGTCGGGTCTTGCCCTGCCCACCCGGCCCGGTCAACACCCGCACCGCGACCCCGGCCGGGCCGGCGGCGCACCACGCGACATGCTCGGCCAAGTCGACGTCGCGGCCGTGGAAGGCGACGGCCTCGGCGTCGGCGCTCAGCAATGAGGCGGGCGACTTCCGGTCGCGTCGAGGAGCGGCGTGGGCGAGGACGCCGGCGGGTTCGACGGGTTCCAGGGCGGGGTCCCAGCGGGTGTGTCGGCTGATCACGGCGCGGAAGGCGTCGTCGCAGATCAGGTGGGCCGCGCGAGTGGCGGTCAGCCGGACCCCACCGTCGGCGCGACGGTCGTAGCGGACCACGCCCAGCAAGAAGTCCCCGCCCTGGCCGTCGTCGGCCATCACCGGCGCCCCGGAGAACCCCGCCCACGGACTGACGCCGACCGCGGCCTCCGTTCGGGGCATGGGGTCGTCGCCGAGGACCTCGTAGCGTTCCGCGAGCGCCCCGGTGCCCGGGGGGACGCGGCCGGTGAGCTGTTCGTCCAGGCGCGGCCCGCCGTCGACATCCTTCTGCATACCGGGGTACCCGGTCAGGGTGACGGGGTGGGGGCGGGTGCCGATCAGATGACCGAACCGCTGCGGCGGACGGGCGATCAGGTCTGCGAGGGACCCCGGCACGGGCCAGACGTGCTTGCCGTCCAGGTCCTCCAGGTCCGCGACCTCGACGAGCGCGGCGTCCACCCTGACGTCCTTCCGTCGCCACACCACCGTAGCGGGGTACTCCCGCCCGCCCGCGTCCGGACGGGACACCTTCACCGGCCGCGTCCCCGACGCGGCTGTACCGTCCACCACGTGCGCGGCAGTCAGCACCAGGCGCGGCGCGATCAGGTACCCCGACCCGAAACCGCGCCCGGCGGCATCAGCCCGCCCGACCCGGACCTGCACCCGCCGGTCGAACTCCACCATGCGCCGCCCCCTTCCCCTCGCCCGAGTCCGGTGGGCGCACCGGACGAAAACAGCTAGTCGGTGCCGACGATCTCGATGGGCCGGTCGCCGGGCCCGTGCGGCGCCACCTTTACCGTGACCGTGTGGGTGGCCTTGCTGCCGTGGTCCCTGTGGCCACCCGCGCTCACCACGCTCCACCGCAGCCCGCCGTTCACGCCCTTGCCCTCGGTCAACTCCATCCCGAGTTCCACCGTGATCTCCTGCACCGCGAACCGCACACCCTGGTCCGTACCGGGCTCCGCGATCCGCTTCTGCGCCTCGGCGATCTGCTCCCGCAGCAGCGTGATCGCGTCCGCCAGGTCCATCCACCGCTCGGTACCACCCGGATTGCTCATCGCCCTCCCCCTTCGCCCCACCGGCCAGGCGGTGGATCCGCTGTTGCCCGCCGCGCCGCCTCTCGAGGTGCCGTTCCACGGACCCTGGAGTGGTCGTGGTCTCCCTCCTATCAGAACTTCCATGCGTATGCGGGCTGTTCGAGCAACGTGCCCCGACGCGTTCCAGGCGGGCCAGCAGGGACGGCGGCGTCACCGAGTGCGTCGTGGGGCAGATCGACGCGGCCTCACGTCCGGGCTCGGGTCGGCGAGGCCTGCGAGGGATTCTCACGGCGGGACCGCATTGGTCGCGGACGGCACGTTCGTCTACCAGGTCGTGCCACGACACGAACGCGTACACATCCTTCAGATCACCGGCTGGTGACGATCGCATCCCACCCGGCGACCTCGTTCTCCTCCTGACCCCAGGACCGCATAGCCCACCCGAGTACCCCCTCCCCGACCCCGCGGAACTCCACCAACACCCGCCCGCCGCGTCGAGACCCCCCACGTCCGCCCGCCGACGGGCGCCCCCGGGCTGACGTCCCTCGTCGCCGCGCCGCGAGGGGAGCCGTGCCGTCCGGGTCGGATCTCGGTCCGGGCGTTCTCGTGTCGTTCGCGGGTTTCGCTGCGCGGTCGTCTGCCGCACCGTGTCGGCTCGGTCCCGACGGTGTCGTCCGCTCGATCGGTGTCGCCGTCCGCTGCGCCGCCGTTGTGACCGTGTCGCGCGTTCGGCCGTTCGGGGCGTGACCGGTGGTGCCTGCGGTACGGCAGGGCCGGCCCTGCCCTTTGTCGTCATAGCCCGGGTCACCGGATATATCTGAAAGTTCGTGTAGTCCGTGATGTGAATGACGGGCCGGGGTACCGTCCCGGTTCCCGGCCCTTCCGGAACGGACAGTCATGACCGAGATCGAGAACCCGCGGACCGGCGATCCGCCTGCGGACACGGATGCGATGGTGGACGAGGTGGTCGAGCGGTTGATGGACCGCGCGGACGCCTCGGGTGCGGCCCTGCCGGGCAGGGCGGCGCGCTGGACGTGTTCGCCAAGCGCCCCCGCACCTGGCGCAACCACGTCTGGGAGGCCGATCACGTCCAGGCCCCGCTGCGGGTGACCGCCGACGGCGACCTCGTCCACCCGTACATCACGTGGTTCGTCGACTGCGCGACGAAAGCGATCACCGGCGTCGCCGTCACCCCAGGCCACCCCACCCGTGCCTCGGTCCTGGCCGCGTTGCGCTCCGCGATCGTGCGCACCGACCCCTACGGGCCCTTCGGCGGCCTGCCCGAGCACGTGCGGTTCGACCGCGGCAGGGACTTCCTCTCCCACACCGTGACCACCGCGCTGACCGCGCTGGACGCCGACATCACCGTGCTGCCGCCCTACAGCCCACACCTGAAGGGCAGCATCGAGAACCTCAACGGCGCCGTCGACGGCATGCTCTTCGCCGTCCTCCCCGGTCTGCCGGGTCGAGGTGGGCCAGGCATCGGGTGTGCCCACCGGTGACGTGTATGCCCCGGCATCCGACGGGGTCGAGGGCCGGGTCGGCGCCTTCCGCGCAGTGCGGCCACGGCGGGGGTGTGGGCGAGGGCGCGGGAGGCGGTGTCATGCCACCGGGGACGACCCGGAGTGAGCCAGCGGTTGCGGAGTTGAACCCGGGTTCCGACCACCTGACGCATGGCGACATGTGGCGTGTCGGCGTGAGCCGAGGCTTTGGGCATGGGCCCAGGTTCCCGATGATCTCCCGGGATTGCGAAGATCGACGCCATGACCATCCCGCTGTCCGTCGACCGGATCCTCGGCGACCGTTCCTTCGCCGAGATCGGTGACCCTGTGCTGGCCACCGCCGACGAGCGGCGTGGCCTGCTGGCCGTGGCGGGCAGGTACGAGTTCGGCGGCACTGCACCCGTCGGTGTGTACGCCACCGGTGACCTGGCCTGCCACGCCCTCGTCCGCTCGCCTTACCCGGTGCACGCGATGGCTTTCCATCCCACGCTTCCGCTGCTCGCGATCGGCACCGGCCGCTACGACGGCGGCTACTTCTTCGAAGGCCGGCTGCTCCTGCTGCACCTGGAGACGGGTACGGCCACATCGCTCATCGAGCACGCGCTGGGCCGCGAGGTCCTGGAGTTGGAATGGCTCGATGAACAGGCATTGCGGGTGGTAATGGCGCCGCCCGACGACTGGGAGGACGAGACCGCACGCGTCGAGGGTCATGTCGCCGTGGTGCGCAGACCGGACTGGACCGCTGTGCCCGCCAAGTCCCTCACCGGTCATGACCTGGCCGGCCCGCGCGTACCGGCGCCGCGTGCCGACGGCAGCGCAGTTGCCCACCGGATGGTCGCGGAGCTGAGCTCGGACTGGGAATCGCGCCGCAATGTCCGCGCGGTCGAGGCACTTTCGGACGGCCGGATCCTGGCCACGCTCGACGGGGTGCAGCTGGAATCCTGGCTGCCCTCGGGAGAGCGAGCCTGGATGGTTCCGGACGAGGAGGGCGGGCGCGAGATCGTCGTCGCCACGGACGAAGGATCCGCCTGGGTCGGGCTCGAACGCCGCCTCGACACGCGCGACTCCGTTCCGCAGTCGGTCGTCCGGCTCTCCCTCGCTGACGGGAAACAACTCGACAGCATCGTCGCGTCGTCGTTCGTCTCGCTGGTGCGCTGTGCCGACGGCCGGCCGGCCTTGTCACCGCACGGGCGCAACGGTGCCCGCAGCCGATTGCCCGTACGGGGTGGAAGCCGCGTCTACTTCCAGTCGACCCGCCGGCCCCCGGGCGAGCAGAACCCCTACAAGGGAGAGCGCTGGGTCACGGCCATGGATCTCGAAGGGCCCGCGATCGCGCGACCGGTCGAACCCCTTGATTCCTCCGTCCGATGGATGTTCCCGTACTCGTGGGAGCCCGGCGAAACACACTTCGGCGGTCCCGGCATCGAGGCCGCGGACGGAACCCTGGTCCACGCCGGGACCGTGTACCACGGCCAAGGGCTCCAGCCCGGCGGGTCGTTCGTCGTCCGGCGGGAGACGACCGACGGGCGCCCGCGGTGGGTGTTCCGTACCGACCGGAAAGCCACCGCACTGGACGCCGACGCGGCTACCGTCTACGTCGGGTACGACGATGGAGAGGTGGTCGCACTCGACCTGGGCGACGGCACCGTGCGCTGGCGGCAGCACCTCAGCGTCGGCGCGGTCTCCGCCGTACCGACCGCTCTCACCGTCACGGCCACCGGCCGTTTCCTCATCGGCACCGGCGACGGCCGCATCCTCGAATGCTCGGCCGCGTAGCGACCTACCTCCACAACGTAGCTGCCGCCGAACCGGAGAAGCGATCGCCGGACTCGCATTGCCGCACAACTCCGGAGCCGTCGAAGGCACAGTGAACAAGATCAGAATGCTCAAGAGGAAATGTTCGGCCGCGCGAACCTCGACCTCCTCCGCGAAAGGACCCTGCCCGTCCTCGGGCGGGAAGAGTGGCAAGGAATGCTGCGCGGTTTCTCTCCTCGTGTCGCCGGCCCGGACCGTGGTCGTGCCGGCGCGCGGCGTTGCGAGCACACCGGGAGTTTCAACGCCAAACTCCCGCGCCACGGCCCGGCCCGGCATTGAGAGTGGGACCGGGCTGTCAAGGCGCCGCCGCCGAGTCCGCTTCTGCGAGCGGTGGCCCCGTTCGCTGGCCCCGGCCTGCGTCGCGCGTGGAGGACTGGGGATCACGTGGTGGACCGAGCCGACCGCGACGATTGCCGACCGGCTCGACCGCGTTCGGCGCGATGCCGAGCTTTTGAGGCATTGCGGAGGCTTTGAAGCATCCGTACCGATTCCGGTGCCTTTCGCGTCGTCGACGCGAAAGGCACCGGCGCGCCGGGCGGAGGATGACGCCCACCCAGGTCCGCCTGGCCCCGGCGCGGCTCACGCACGGCCGGCGCCGGCTCGAACAGGTCGCTCCGGCGCGTTCTCCTCCCGGTCCGAGGCACCAATCACAGCCCTCACGACGCGGCGCTGTACCTGGACGATCCGCAGGAGGAAGCAGCCGGAGCCCCGGCGTGGGGTTCGGTGTTTCGCCCGTCGCCCGTCGCCCGTTCGTCCTCGATTCCCCACGCTGCTATCAGGTGGTAGCTTGCGGGGTATGGCGAAGACTCAGGTGAATCTCCGGTTGGAGGAGGCCGCGGCGGAGATGGCGCGCCAGGCGGCGGAGACGCGGCACATACCGGTGAACGAGTACGTGGAGCAGTTGATCCGCACGGACAACGAACGTCTGCGCGAGACGTTCCTCGCGGCCGCGCAGGAGGTCTTGGACGGCTACGGCGACCTCCTGGACGAGATCGAGGCGCGCGGGTGAGCGTGCGCGTCGATCTGGCGTGGATCCTCGAGGTCGCCCGCCGCGCGGGGCACGACGACCCGGCCCCGGACGACTACGGGGTGCCGGTCGCGGCCGTGGAGCGGCATCGGGCGGTGATCGCCGGACAGGACGTCTACCACGGCCCCTACGCCAAGGCCGCCGCCCTCGCGCACAGCCTGGGCCGCATGCGCTGGCTGGAGCGCTCGAATCTGCGCGTGGCCGTCGCGGTGGCCCACGGCTACCTCGCGGCGTGCGGCGTCCCGATCAAGCTCACCCAGGCCGGAGTCACCGCGCTCGCCGACGAGTTGACCCGCGCCTCCTCCACCGCGGCGAGCGTCGCGGCGGTCCTCAAGTCCTGGGACACCACCGACTGAGTCCCTGGACCCACGTGCCTTCGGCGATGTCGGCGCGTGTGTCGCCCCGCCTGCGAGAGAAGGTGGCGTGGTGCCCGGTGACCAAGGTGGTGACCCTGCTCCGAGCCCGGAGCTGCCGATGAATCCGCGTGCCGCGCCGTGCCCGACGCCGAGTCCCCGGGCGAGGCCTTCGGCGCGGTGAACGCGGTCTTACCGCCAGCGTCGGCGATGTCGGGCAACTCCGCCAAGTCCCTCCATGGGTGCGGAGATGTGGGTGGCCATTGGTTCCGGGGTTGTGGCTTTGGGCGCGGCTGGTGTGAGTCTGTGGCAAGCCAAGACTGCGTCGGCCTCGGCCGAGTACGCCAACAGGCAGGCGCGCGCTGCCGACGAGCAGGTAGTCCTTGCTCGTGGACAGTTGGAGCATGCGCAGAAGGTTCAGCGCGAGCAGAACGAGCCGTACGTGATTGTTGACATTCAACCCCGCGATTCCACGGGTGTTCTTGTGGTCGTCATCGAGAACATCGGGCCCACTGTTGCCCGCAACGTGGGGGATCACCGTCGATCCCCCACTGGTATCAGCCTGGAAGGACGACCTCACCCAGGCGCTGCAACGCGCTTCGTCCCGAACGATTCCCATGCTTCCGCCCGGCCGTCGGCTGGAATACCGGCTCGACAACCGGACCGATTCGAGAGTGACCTGCCCACGGTCCACAACTTCGCTGGGGAGGTCGGGCAGGGACCTGCTCGGCTCGGCCGCCGCCCATTGGCGGTTCGACGTCCGCGAAGCCGTCGCGGCCGAGGGCGGGACGGTGGCGTTCGGGATCCTGGACGGCGTACTCCCCGCGGAGCCACCGCGAGGGGAACTGCACCTCGCGGACGCAAGGGTGTCGATCGCGTCGGTGACGGTCGAATATCCGCCGGTGGATGAGTGCGGGGATGCGTGCGTGCGCCTTGTGGGCGCACCGATCGGGGAGAGCATCGACGGTGGCGTCGTCCGTCCGGCGGAGTGCGGCGAACGAGGACGCTGACCCGCCGACCGGAGCGCGAGACAAGGAGATCCGCGCAGCCCTGACCACCTCGTGACCCGGTCGCCTTTCGCAGGTGCAAGAGCCCGTTGCCGCGACGCCGCGATGGGACGAACCGATTCGGGCGCCCCGATGGACACGAACCGACCGATGGACCGGCGCGAGGCGAAGTGTGTCCTTCCTCGCGAGTCGAGGGGGGACGGTGTTGCTTTGGATTGTGGGCTTGTGTCGCCGCTTGGGCCGAGGGCGGGCGACTGCTGCCATGGCCGTGCGTGGAGGGATGGGCGGAGCCCGGCGCGCGTGGCGTGCCGGGCTCCGGTGGTTGGTGTGGGTTGGGTGGGTTACCAGGTGCCGGGTGGGGCTCGCCATCCTTGGACGGGTTGGTTGAGGGTGCCGTCGGTGTTGGCGAGGAGTGTGTTCGTGGTGGTGGAGCCGTCGGTCCATTCGTACATGGCGGCGATGTCGGTGCGTCCGTCGCCGTTGTAGTCGCCGGTGACGGCCCAGGCGGCGCTGGTTGCCCAGGTGCCGGGTGGTGATTGCCAGGCGAGGGTGGGGTCGGTGAACAGTCCGCCGCTTGTGGTGGGGAAGACGCGGTATTCGGTGACGCCGCCGCCGAGGTCGTACGTGGCGCCGGCTTCGACCCGTCCGTCGCCGTTGTGGTCGCCGGTGGTGAGTTGGACGCGGTTCCAGTCCCAGGTGCCGGGGGCGCCGCGCCAGGATTGCACGGGTGCGGCGAGTTTTCCGTCGGGTTGGGCGAGGAGGGTGTGGAGGGTGACGCTTCCGTCACTCCAGCCGTACAGGGCGGCGATGTCGGTGCGTCCGTCGCCGTTGTAGTCGCCGACGGTGTATTTGGCGGAGGCGGCGTTCCAGGTGCCGGGTGCTGATTGCCAGCCGGGGACGGGGGTGTCGAAGGCGCCGTCGCTGCGGACGACCCAGGTGTGGACGGAGGTGGTGCCGTTGGCGGGGTCGGGGACTTGGGCGTAGACCATGGCGACGTCGTCCTTGCCGTCGCCGTTGTAGTCGCCGGCCATGACCATGGCGCGGTTCCAGTCCCAGTTGCCGGCGGGGGTGACGTAGCCGGGGACCGGGTCGGCGAAGGCGCCGTCGGGGCGTGCCATGAACTTGAACAGCGAGGTGCTGCCGTCGGTCCAGACGTGGAGTGCGGCGATGTCGTCGCGTCCGTCGCCGTCGAAGTCCCCGATCGTGTACTTGACGCGGGTCGTGTCGAAGTATCCGGCGACGCTGACCCATGCCTGGCGGGGTGCGCCGATGGTGCCGTCGGGGTTGCCGGGGGAGACGAAGAACGCGGTGGTGGCCTGGCCGTGGTCGTAGACGGTCAGGACGTCCGCGCGGTGGTCGCCGTCGAAGTCGCCGGAGAATTCGTTGCGTCGTGTGCTCGTGCTGTCGTTGGGGTTGTGGTCGGTGGCTGTTTGCGTGGCGGCGTTCCATCGGATGTAGCCGTTCTGGAACGAGCTGCGTCGGCCGCCTGCGACGTCGAATTCGTCGGAGTGGGGGTAGCCGAGTCGGCCGCCTTCCCAGCCCAGTTGGGACCATCGGGTGCGGATGCCGCCGGTGACGGCCCAGGCTCCGGTGACCGGGCTCCAGTAGATGGAGGTGTTGTTGGCGAAGTGGGTGTATCGCCCGGCGGTGTCGGGGGTGGTGTTCACGCCGGTCGTCGGGGCGCCGGCTTGGCCGTTCGGTCCGCCCATGTCGAGGTACTTGGTCAGGATCGGGCCGCAGACTCGTTGTGTTCCGCCGGCCGTTGCGAAGTCCTGGCAGTGGTCCCAGGAGGTTTCGCCCGTGGCGTTGGTGGCGTTGCCGGGTGAGGTGCGCAGGCCGGGGTGGAAGACGCGGTCGCCGTTGGTGCGCAGCACCCACAGGTCGGGGATGTCGTCTGCGGTGACGTCGGGGATCGCGGTGATCTGGGCGACCTGTGTCTGCTGCCATCCGCTCCCGGCGTACTCGATGCGTGTGGAGTTCGAGCCGAGCGAGTTCAGGCGGGTGCCGTTGCCTTCCTTGGTTCCCTTGTGGAGCCACAGCTTGCCGTCGCCGGCCTTGGTGCGGGCGAGCAGGTCGAACGCGCCGTCGCCGGTGATGTCGCCGGCGCCGTGGATGGTGTAGTCCTGCCAACCGGTGGCGACGGTCTCGATCCTGGCGATGGTGGCGCCGGTGTAGCCGGTGAGCGCGTACAGCGTGCCGCCGGTGTCCACGGCCATGAGGTCGGGGTGTCCGTCGCCGGTGGCGTCGCCCAGGGACAGGAGCTGGGTGAACGTGGACGGGGCGGGCGCGCCGGTGGGCAGGCGCAGTTCCATGCGTGCGGCGGCGTCCACGCCGCCGCGGCCGTTCCCGGGGTAGATCCACAGTCTTCCGTCGGGCATGCGGGCGACGAGGTCCTGGAGGCCGTCGCCGCCCCAGTAGTCGCCGTTGTAGGTGACCAGGGCGCCGCTGAAGTGTCCGGCGGGCACCTTGCCCTCGGTCACGCCGGCGGCGTCGAGGGATTCGTTGAGCCGGCCGCCGGAGAACGACGGGTACAGGCGGAGGTTGCCGAAGCCGTCGACGGTGGCGAGGTCGGGCTTTTGGTCGCCGGTGAAGTCCATCGGGCCGTCGAGGGCATCGCGCGGCTCGACGAAGAAGGTGTAGGCGGTGGGCGTGGACCGGTTGCCGACCGCGTCGATGGCCTTGACGTAGAGCACGGCCGGCCCGGCGTGCGGGGGGATGATCCTCAGGGTCGCCACGCCGCCGGGGGAGTTGGGTTTGGCCCGGTTGGTGAACGACGTGGTGTCGAGGCTGTAGGCGTACTCGACGACGTCGCTGCCGTCACCCGACTTGAAGGTGAAGTCCCCGGTGGTGCCGAAGTCGGCGCCGCCGACCCAGTCGCCGTCCTTGCCGGCGGGGAACTGCGGCGAGGAGATCTCCGGCGCACTGGGAGCGCTCTGGTCGACGGTGAACTGGCAGTGGATCGAACCGCCGGCCTTGCCGTTGGGGTCCGAGACCGCGCCGGAGGTGTCGTGGGCCTGCATGTTCCACGAGTACGTCGCGCCGTCGACGAACCGCGACGCGGGGATGTCGTGGGTGATCACACCGCGGGAGTCGGGCTGGAGGAAATCGGCGAACAGGTGGTCGGAGGTGCCCGTGCGCCAGACGTCGAGCCGGATCCGGTCGAGGTTGCCGTCGGGGTCGCTGCCCTGCGCGGTGAGTCGGACGTCGGTGAGGCCGACGCGGGCGAAGGGTGGTGTCGTGGTGCAGGGGCCGCCGGGGGTCAGGGTCGGGTTGATCGGCTGGTTGGGCGGGCGGTTGTAGACGACGGTCAGGACCGGGTCGTCGCGGAACTTCTTCCATGCGAGGGCGTCGTTCTGATCGCCGGCGCGGATGCCCACGGTGATGTCCGCCCAGCCGGCGGCGGAGGCGCGTTCGGCGGCGTCCTTGGCGTTGAAGCCGATGTAGTCGCCCGGGCAGGAGGCGTTGTAGCCGTGTGCCTCGTTGCGTCTGTCGAGCATGACCACGTCGCCGGGGCGGTTGTTCCAGGTGGTCGCGGAGCTGATCGACCCGGTGAGCCACAGCTCCACGTCCCGTTTCTCGCACGACCAGGAGTGGTGGTTCATCACCCGGAAGGTCGCGCTTTGCACGGCGACGTTGCGCATTCCGTTCTCGTCCCAGTCGAGACGGAAGAACGACTGGGAGGTGCCGTTGGACTGCGACTCGTGGCCCGAACGGGCGTCGTCGGTACCGCCGTTGAAGTTCGCGCCGTTCCAGAACGAACTGCCGGCGTACGTCTTGTAGGCGAGTGTCCAGGCCTCGGTCTGGCCGTTGAAGGACGGGTCGATGAAGACCGGGTAGGTCGTCTCCGGCGCGCTCAGCAGGGTTCGATCCGGTGTCAGGCGCAGGGTGTCGGCGTCGAGACGGGTGCCGACGAGGGCGTCGTGGGAGCCTTGTTCGGGCCCTCCCAGGCCGGGCAGGTCCAGGCCGGTGGCCGAGGGCGCCTGCGGGTGGCCGGCGGAGTCCCACATGTAGGGGGTCGGTGCGGCGGCGACCTCGGTGCCGCTCGCGTCCACGGCGCGCACCACACTCGCGTCGTCGATGGTGAATCTCAGGTCGGGGGAGCTGAGTCGCAGCCCCAGTTCGGCGAGCCTGGGATCGGCCGCCGCCTCCCGCGACTTGACGACGATGACCTGGGAGAAGCCGTTGTCGCCGGCGGTCAGCACCAGGTCGGTGCCGGGGAGCACGTCCGGGTAGAGCACGCGCGAGTCCCGCACGATCGGCGCCGGCAGCGGGCCCGGCCAGTGCATCGCGAAGCGGCTCGCGCCGACGCTCATCTCCAGCAGCCGCGTGTCCGTGCCGGGTGTCGGCTCGGCGGTCACGGTGGTCGGGCGGGTCGCGTCGCGAGCGGCCCGGTCGTCGGCTGCCGGCGGGCGCGCGGGCGTGCCCGCGAAGCGAAGGCCCACCGAGGTGGCCCTGGTCGTCAGTGATCCGTCGGCGCCGGGAACGAGGGTGGTGTCGACGGGCGTCCACTGGCCGTCTCGCTTCACCCGTACGGGTTTGACCGCCTCGTCGCGGGTGAAGGTGCCGTCGGGATTGGCGTGCGTGGTTCCCGTGGCGGTCAGCGTCTCGGTGACCAACACGGGTTGCCCGGTGGCGGCGGCCTGCTTCTGTGCCCTGGTCTCGGCGATGGTGATCGCCGACTCCATCGGCGGTGGGGCCGCCGCGGGAACGGAGGGCCTCTTTCTTCCGCCCGTGTCGTCGTCGACGAGCACGGCGATACCGCCGGCTCCGATCGCCAGGGCCACGGTGGCCGCGACCCCCACCCGAGCTCGTTTTCCGGGCCATGCCAACCGCAGCCGTCTCACGGCCATCCACCCCACCCTTTGAAACCCCCCGGCCGTCATTGCGTGAATAGACGGCCGCTTACCGAAGATCGAAGCAAGTAAACCCGCGCGTGAAAACGCGGGCACAGAAATACCGAGCACAGCATGGCGCCCCAAGGGGTCGCGCGTCACGCACGGAAAGTCGAAGCCGGTCGAGCAGCGGGGCGGACGTGAGGAGTTCGCCGTCCGGTCGGCTTCCGATCGAGGTCCTCCTGACATGCGTCCACAGCGTCGCCGGTCTGCCACTCCAGGGGATGAATCATTGGAAAAGCAACACTTCACACCCATCATCAGGTCTTTTTATTGACTAATGGATGCGTAGGGCATGTGATGCGTCGACCGACCGGTTGGAGAGAAAGAGCCCTGGCTTGGCGTAATTCATGAGGTTTTAAATACAAAGTTTACGGAAAGTAAAGTGATCTAAGTCATCTCGTATTCCGGGGCTGGCTTTCGGAGGGTGCGCGCCGGCAGGATCTGGCTCGTCTTTTGTGGCGCGGGCACTGGGGAATGCCCGCCGGGGTGGGGGTTCTCGTGCTGTTCGTGGATGTGACCGGGCAGCGCCATGCCCGAAACCGCAAAAAGAAATCGCGGGAAATAGGCGGCGGTCTCCGTGCGGTGGCGCTCTGCGTGGCCACCGTGATGACCACCACCTTGATCACGGCGCAGGCCTCCGCGGTCGCCGGGGCGCCGCGCGGCGGCGTCGAACTCCCCGAACTGCAGAAGGACAAGCCCGTCCCCGGTGCCGACAGCACCGCGGAATACCGGCCTCCGGCGGCACCCGAGCAGGAGTACAAGCTCGACCGCACCACCGCCCCGGACGGCGGGACCGGCGTCATCGTCATCGGCGGCGCAGGCTCGACCGCCCGGACCACCGGCGCGACCGAAACCCCGGAGACCGGCCTGCAGCGGGTCGGCGGACTCCCGATCCTGATCGGCCCCGCCACCACCGAAAGCCGGACCGCAGCGCGCACCACCTCCACGGCCTCCTCGCCGTCGACCACCTCCACCCCGACGGGCAGCTGGACGGTCACCGTCTCCGACCGCGCCGCCACCGAGGCCGCCGGCATCGACGGCGTCCTGGTGAAACTCGAACCCAGCCCCGACGCCACCGCAGTTCAACTCGCGGTCGACTACGCGGCGTTCGAGAAGCTCTACGGCGCGGGCTGGGGTTCCCGACTGCGTCTGGTGCAATTCCCCGAGTGCTTCCTGACCACCCCCGAAGCGGCCGGCTGCGCGGAACCCGTCGACCTGGCGTCCACCAACGACGCCAAGGCGGACCGCGTCAGCACCCTCGTCGATCCCACCACGACCCCGCCCACCGGCGAGGGGGGCGCGCTCCGCGCGGCGACAACGGCAGGCGGCGCCATGGTGCTGGCCGCGACCGGTGGCGGAGAGGGCAACGCCGGCGACTACAAGGCCACCGACCTCAAGCCCTCCGGCACCTGGACCGCAGGCGGCTCGTCCGGGAACTTCTCCTGGGAATACCCCCTCGGTACTCCCCCCGTGGCCTCCGACCTCGCCCCCAAGCTGTCGCTGGGCTACTCCTCCCAGTCGGTGGACGGGCGCACCTCGACCAGCAACAACCAGGCCTCGTGGCTCGGCGAGGGCTGGGACTACCACCCCGGTTTCATCGAACGCGCCTACCAGGGCTGCAAGGCCGATGACGCGGCCGGCCACAACAACCCGGCGAACACCGGGGACCTGTGCTGGCGCACCGACAACGCGGTGATGTCGCTGGGCGGTTCGACCACACCGTTGATCAAGGACGACGCGACGGGCAAATGGAAGCCCGGCGCCGACGACGGCACCCGCATCGAGCAGAAGTTCGACGCCGCGGGCAACGGCGACGACAACGGCGAGAACTGGGTCGTCACCACCCCGGACGGCACCCGCTACCACTTCGGCCTGAACAAGCTCCCGGGCTGGACGACGGGCAAACCCACCACCGACTCCGTCCTCACCGTCCCAGTGTTCGGAAACCACCCGAACGAGCCCTGCCACCAGACGGCCTTCGCGAACTCCTCGTGCGTCCAGGGCTGGCGCTGGAACCTGGACTACGTCGAGGACACCCACGGCAACGCCATGGCCCTCTACTGGCAGAAGGAGACCAACCACTACGCCAGGAACGGCGTCTTCGCCACCCCCGTCGCCTACGACCGCGCCGCCTACCCGCTGCGCATCGACTACGGCCTGCGCAAGGACAACGTCTTCGGTGTCGCCCCCGCGCGCGTCACCTTCACCACCGCCGAACGCTGCATCGTCACCGCCACGTTCAACTGCGCGGAAGAGAAGTTCACCAAGAAGGGCCAGGACGCCAAGCAGTGGCCGGACACCCCGGCCGACACGTACTGCGCGGCCACCGGCAAGTGCTACGTGGGCTCGCCCACGTTCTGGTCGCGCAAGCGCCTGACCATGATCTCCACCCAGGTGACCACCGCCCCGGGCGTCAACGAGTACCGCATGGTCGACTCGTGGGAGTTCAAGCAGGGTTTCCAGGACACCCGCTACGACACCAACCCGCCCCTGTGGCTGGAGTCCATCACCCGGACCGGACGCAACGCCGACGGCGGCACCCTGACCCTGCCGCCCGTCTCCTTCTACGCCAACGCCGACCCGATGCCCAACCGGGTCTCCGCACCCACGGACGACCGCCCCGGGTTCGAACGACTGCGCGTCGCCGCGATCCACACCGAGACCGGCGGCGGCATTCGGGTGCACTACTCCGCGCCCTGTGACCCGGCCGCACCCAAGCCGACCCCGGCGACCAACGGCTCACGCTGCTACCCGGTGATGTGGCAACCCGGTGACGAGGCCGACCCCAAGGTCCCCGAGTGGTTCAACAAGTACGTCGTCACCCGGGTCGACGAAGAGGACTTCGTCGGCGGCGGACCGACCAAGAGCACCCGCTACGAATATGTCGACGGCGCCGCCTGGGCCAAGGACGACTCCGAGTTCAGCAAGCCGAACCAACTCACCTGGAGCCAGTGGCGCGGCTACGGAAGGGTGATCGTCCGCACCGGCGCCACCGACACCGCCGACGGCACGGTCGCAGGCAAGACCGAGACCCGCTTCTTCCGCGGCATGCACGGCGACCCGATCCCCGGCGGGAACCGCGTCGTCCAGGTCAAGGACTCCACCGGGGCGGTCGTCGGCGACGACCTGCTGCCCTACCAGGGCATGCCGGCCGAGACCATCACCTACACCGACGACGGACAACAGATCGCCGAACGGGAACTCACCACCCCCTGGCACCGGGTGACCTCCACCCACGCGCGCACCGGACTGCCGACCCTGCACGGATACCAGGTCGGCGAGGCCGGAAAAACCACCATCCAACACCTCGACGGCGGCCGCACCCGAACCGCCAAGTCCACCGTCACGTTCGACCCCGTCCACGGGCTTCCGGAACGATCCGACGACAGCGGCGACCTCGCCGTCCAGGGCGACGAACAATGCGTCGTCAACACCTACACGCACAACATCGCCGCGAACATCCTCGGCGCGATCGTCCGAACCCGCACCACCTCCGGATCATGCGCGGACGCGGACACCGCCGGCCCCGACCGCGTCGTCAACGACGTCAAGACCGCCTACGACGACCTGCCACTGGGACAACCCCCCACCAAGGGAAATCCCACCGACGGATACCAGGTACGCGCCGACGGCATCAACTTCGACCACGCGTCGCACATCACCTTCGACGAAGCCGGCCGAGGCCTGATCACCACCAACACCAACGGCAAGACCACCAAGGTCAGCTACACCCCACAGGCCGGCGGCGCCGCCGCCCGCGTCGACACGATCGACCCCCTGGGCAACACCCTCGTCACCACCAACGACATCGGCCGCGGCCAACCACTGACCGTCCAGGACGTCGCCGGCGACGTGCACCGCACCGAATACGACCCGCTCGGCCGCCTCATCCGCGTCTGGCAGCCCGGCCGCGTCGCCGCCGGCCTCAGCCCCGGCGTCGAGTACGAATACAAGACCACCGGCACCAGGCCCACCGTCGTCACCACCCGCACCATCAAGGACGACGGCACCTACAGCGTCGCCAAAACCCTGTACGACGGCCTGCTCCGACCCAGGCAGACCCAGACGCAAGCCGGCGCAAACGCCGGCCGGCTCGTCACCGACACCCTGTACAACACCTCGGGGTCGGTACGCCGCGCGAACGGCACCTACCTGGCCACCGGCACCCCCGCGGACACCCTGTACGTGCCGCAGAGCGACACCGAGATCCCCAAATGGCAGACCACCGTCTACGACGGACTCGGCCGCCCGCTGCGCAAGGACACCTGGAACCCGCCGCTCGCCGGCGCGCCCACGCACCAGCCGACTTTCAGCGAGAGCACGCAATACGGCGGCGACCACACCGTCAGCGTCCCGCCCCCGGGCGGCACCGCCCAACGGGTCTGGACCGACATGCTCGGCCGCGCCGTGCGCCTGGACCAATTCACCAACGCCGAGCGCACCCAGTTCACCCAGACCGCCTACACCTACGACCTGCGCGGCAACCGCAAGAGCGTGGTCGACCCGGGCGGAAACACCTGGACGTACGCCTACGACGCCCGCGGCCAGATGACCCGCAGCGACGACCCCGACAAGGGCACCACCACCTACGCGTACGACAACCTCGGCCGGCAGACCTCGTTCACCGACGCCCGAGGAGTCACCCTCACCAGCATCTACGACGACGTGGCCCGCAAGACCGCCGTCCACCAGGGCGACATCACCGGACCCAAGATCTCCGAGTGGGTCTACGACACCGTCAAGAAGGGCCAGCCGACCTCCGCGACGCGCTACGACAACGGCCACGCGTACACCACCCGCACCACCGGCTACGACACCGACAACCGCCCCACCGGCAAGATCGTGACGATCCCCGCCAACGAGGGAAAACTCGCCGGCAACTACGAATACCGCTACACCTACACCCCCACCGGCGCGATCGCCGAGACCGCACTGCCCGGCGCCGCCGAACTGGCCCCCGAGCAACTGGTCGTGCGCTACAACGCCGACGGCCTGCCGATCAGCACCAGCGGCCACACCTGGTACGTCAGCGACGCCACCTACAGCCCCTACGGCGAAGTACTGCGCACCGCGGCCAGTTCCGCACCCACCCGGGTATGGACCACCAACTACTACGACCCCAACACCGGCCGCGTGGTCCGCTCGGTCAACGACAAGGAAACCGGCCCCGACAACCGGGTCACCGACACCCGCTACCGCTTCGACCCCATCGGCAACGTCACCGCCGTCACCGCCGGCACCGGCTCGGGCCCGACCACCCAATGGGACACCCAGTGCTTCACCTACGACGCGCTGCGCCAGATGACCGAGGCCTGGACCTCACGAACGCAGGAAACCTGCGCACCCACGCCGGCCAAGGCCGAGATCGGCGGACCCGACCCCTACTGGCACTCGTTCACCTTCGACGCCGTCGGCAACCGCCTGACCGAGACCCAGCACGACGCCGGCGGTGACGACACCAAGAACGTCACCCGCACCTACGCCTACCACCCCACCCCCACCGGCCCCGGCCACCGACTCGCCTCGGTCACCTCCGCCGGCGCCGGCGGCTCCACCCTCAACACCTACGGCTACGACGCGGTCGGCAACACCACCGCCCGCCAAGAGGACGGCGACACCCAGAGCCTGACCTGGGGCCCGGACAACCGACTGGCGAAGGTGGAGGACCCCACCCGCGGCACCAGCGAATACGTCTACGACGCCGACGGCAACCGCCTCATCGGTCGCACCCCCCAGGGCAAGACCCTCTACCTCGGCGAAACCGAAATCACCGTCAAACCGGACGGAACCCTCACCGCCGACCGCTACTACGGCCAAGCAGGCGCCCCGACCGTGATCCGCACCGCCGGCGTCGGCAAGACCCTCAACCTCCTGCTGCCCGACCACCACGGCACGGCCACCACATCCGTCAGCCTGGCCCCCGGCATGCCCGTACAACGCCGCAAGCTCAAGCCCTTCGGCGAAGACCGCGGCACCGCCCCCTCGATGTGGCCCGGCAGCCGCGGATTCGTCGGCGGCACCAACGACACCAGCACCGGCCTCACCCACCTCGGCGCCCGCGAATACGACAAGACACTCGGCCGCTTCATCTCCGTCGACCCCGTCCTCGACCTCGCCGACCCGCTCCAGATGAACGGCTACGTCTACGGCCACAACAACCCGGTCACCGCAGCCGACCCTTCCGGCGAATTCGACTTCTTCGCACTGCTCAGCCTGATCGTCCGCTGGGCCATCGGCCTGGCCCAACAGGCCGCCAAGCTGGTGAACGTCAGCTCCCAAAAGGCCGTCCTCGTCAACCACCCGCGCACTCCCCAACGCCGCACCCCACCCAAGGTCCGAAGCGGCGGCGCCGGTGGCGCAACCGGAAAATCCGGCCGCCACGCCACCGGTATCGGGTTTGACGGGGACATGTGGAACCCCATCGACATCGCCAGCGACGTCGGCGATTGGATCGGAAAAAAGGGAAAGAGCACCTGGAAATTCCTCGACGACGCCCTCAACCCGCTGCCGGCCATCGTCGCGTGCGCCAAAGACCCCACATGGTCATGGGACTGCGGTGACACTGCCCTGATGGCGATCGGCGGCATGGCCAAGGTTCTTTCGTCGGTCCGCAAAGCCGCCAAGGTCGGTGAAAGGGCGAAAGAAGGCTCTCGGGTCGACGTACCGGAAAACAAGCCGGACGCACCGAAATCGAAACCGGCGTGTAAGGGCAATAGTTTCGTCCCCGGCACGCAGGTTCTCCTGGCAGACGGAACCAGCAAGGCCATCGACGAGATAAAACTCGGAGACTTGGTCCTGGCCACGGATCCGGAAAGCGGGGCATCTCTCGCTAGAGCAGTGACGGCGCTGATCACCAGTGAGGACATTAAAGATCTAACTACGATCTCGGTGGAGGCTGCGGAAGGTGGCGAGCCGGGCTCCCTGGTTGCAACCAGTCATCATTTGTTCTGGGTTGCCAATGCCGAACGCTGGTCTCGAGTCGACCAATTGCGAGCTGGCGACGAGCTTCGGACGCCCACTGGTTCGAGGCTCCGGGTGGTCGCCTCGACTGCCGGGCATCGTGTACAGCGTGTGTACAACCTGACCGTTGACACTTTGCACACTTATTACGTGCAGGTGGCAGGCAGCCATGCGCTCGTGCACAATGAGTCGCAACCGGACGTCAATTCCGTGCCCAACCTCGATGGACTGACCAAGCAGCAAGCTGAGGACGTACTCACTCGTAATGGATGGGTTGGAACGACCTCTAAAAGTGGCGAGTACACCACGTATAGGAAGATTGATGGCGACTCGAGTCGCATTACGATCAAAACGGAATCCGGACGAGTGACTCGTACTTCTAAAGAATGGAATGAGGATAGATCCGGAAAGTCGCTTAGGCGCAGAAATGCGGACGGAGATATCTTCCCACGGGATCATCCTCATGACGAGACCGGAGAAAGCCTTGAGTGCTAACTATTCTCTCGAAGCTGTTTGCAGGCGTGCATCCGATTTGCTTCGCTCCTACGAAGGGTATTTCATCGAGCGAGTTTCCGTGGCTGTCTGGAGCGGTGAAAGCGCAGTCGACCTTTGGCTGCAGGGAGACTCTATGAGGCTGCAGCTCAGAATCACGCTTCAAGGAATCGTCAATGTTTCCGTCGATGACGCCTTGGATATGACGAGTGCTTTCGTCGACGAGTACCGTGTGGAATATGTCGCAGGTGACCCGGGACTCGTCCACTTTCGAGCGGTTGGCCCCATGGCCATCGATGTGACCGCACGGAGCATCGTTACGGCTGCGGCTCAGGTACCTTGAGCGCCGACTCGTTGGCACTGATCCGATGTGGCGGCCGCACACCGACGGGAGGGCGTGCGGGTCGGCGATCCACAGGCAGCTTCGGGAACTGGGCTTCGGGAACCCGCCCCGTCTGTCGCATCCCATCGACGACCAGCCAAGGCCGCGAGGGGTGCCGAAACGATGCGCGGAAAACGACGACGGAATTCTCGTATTCGAATTCGATGACCGGAATTTCTCCCCGAGTCGGTCTCGTCAGCTCCATGAAGGAATTCGTGCAAGTGCGTGTGTCGCGGGGGGCTCTTTCACCGCCCGCCGTCACCGCCTATGTGAGCCGGGTCGCGGGGCTGTTCCGTGTCGCTGCCGACGCCGTGCACGGCCCCCGGGTCGCCTACGGCGGACTCCCGCTGGTCGGGAGGGACATGTCGGAGCTCGACAGCGACGCGTTCGTGTATGCCGAGGCAAGGGACAGGCGCTTTCGCTACACGCCCGAGGCCACCCGGGACCGGATGACGCCGGGGTCGTGATGCGCGGGCAACCGGTCGGACAGGTCCTCCGATCGCGTCCGTTGTTGTGAGTGGTTGTGAGTGGTTGTTGGTTGTGGGGTGGTGTGGGGGGTGTGGGGTGGGGTTTCGCGGTTGTGTCGGGATGGTTTTCGGGTGTAGGGCCGGCGGGGT
>NZ_JBSFEO010000089.1:0-24386 GCF_053594475.1 Embleya sp. NPDC001921 | reverse complement strand
GCGTCGCGGCGGTGCGGTGGAATCCCGCAGTAGCAGCTCAGGTCGAAGAACAGGTCGTACGGGCCGCGCACGCCCACCTCGTCGAGCCGGGTGGCATCCCCGCACAGCACCGTGACGTCCGCCCGCGCCGCGTCGGCCTTCTCCCTCGCCTGTCGAACCGCGCGGTCCACCAGGTCGACAGCCTCCACTCGCCGGCCGACCTGTTGTACGGGCTGCTCAGTCCCGAGCTGTACCTGATCTTCGTCCGCGACCGGGGCTGGTCCCCCGACGCCTGGGAGGAGTGGGCCCGCGCGACCCTGACCACCCAGCTCTGCACCGACCGGGCGTAGGTCTCACGACGACCGACGAGCCGTCGACAGCCGACGGACGGGCCGTTCGTGCACGGTGCCGCCGCCGGCGTGCGAACTCCGACCGCGGCGCAACGGCCGCGAGCACGCCCCGCGCGGCCGTTCCGTCCGGCCGGGTCCACCCGGCGACGAGCCGTCCGGACGACCCCTGCCCGGCCTCGGCCGGCCGCAGGACGCGGTTGATCCGAACGTGCCGCACCGCGGTGGCCCACCGGCACCGGATACGCCACCGGCTCCCGCGCGCCGGCGTCGTCCTGGTCGTGTTCCCGGGGCGTCGGAGGGTGTCGATAGCATCCCGGGCATGACCGTCAGATTGACCGATGCCGAGATCGATGACCTGGTCGCCCGGTTCGACGTGATGTCCGCGGGGGAGTGGGATCGGGGCGCGGTGGAGCGCGTGACCGCCGATCTGGGATGGACGCCGCGCTCCGAGGACCGGCACGGGTTGACGTTCGTCGGGCCGTTGCCCGGTGGGTGGAATTACGCCTACCGGGGCCATGTCCTGGGGTCGCCGCGCGAGGGTTGTTTCACCTCGTTGGAGTGCGACCTGGCGCGTACGGACGATGTCGTTGTTCTGGGAGCGGTGTTCGCGGCGGCGAACGGGGCGGCCGAGGCGCGGATGGGGCCGGCGCCGATCCGGCGCGGACCCGGTCCGGTGCTGCGTTGGCGCCGCGAGGAGACCCTTCTGGAGATCGAATGGACCAGAGGACGCGTGCGGTTGCGGTTGCTGGCGGCGAAGGTGGTCGAGAGCCACGAACACCAGCTCGCCGAATGGGGCGAACGCGACGACAGCGTTGCCGAACTCGGGGTGTGGCAGGGCTACATCCGGCGCCATGCCGCGCTGCGGAACACGTTCATACCCGGCGGTCGCCGGGCCGAGACGTGGGACGAGTTGGCCCGGTGGCTGGGCGAGACGCTGGAGGCGCTGGTGACGGACATGGGCCGGCTGGACGACAGTCTGGACATGGTGATCAGACCCGCGGACGACGACGACCCACGGTTCGTGCAATTCTCCTGCGCCGCCGACGAACTGCATCTGGAGGCGGCCGACGGGGCCCGCAAGACGCTGTCGGAGTCGGAGGTGGGCTGGCGCTTGGGCACCGGACCGGTGCGGCTCCCCGAGATTCGCATCCCGAACCCCCGGCCGAGTGACGCCGAGCCCGCGGCCCGGGCATTGGTGCACGCGCTGCGCGCGCAGGACGTACGCCTGGAGGATCTGGTCCACATGGTGTGGCTGAGGGAGAGCGACCACTCGCCGAACATGCACGGGCTGGGCCTTCCGGAAGTCTGACGAGCGCATGGTGCGCGAATGCTCGGCGCCCGGATGCCGCCGATGGGCCGCGCGAACCGCCGCGCTTGCGACGTGCGGGGCGGACGGCGGCGCGGTGAGGACGGGCGAATCCGAGGAGGCCGGGCCGTGTCCGTGCCCGACCGTAGACTCCCGCCTCATGGAAACGACCTTCGAGTTGGGTGAGATCAGCTGCCCGTCCGGGACTCTGGTGGTGATCGACGGCGGCTATCTCGGGTTGTGGAGTGGAGAGCGTTCACCCGCCGAACTCGACCCGGGGGTGGTGGGTATCGACGACCCGGCGGTCGCCGCCGACATCGCCGCCGCCGTGGACTTCGCGGTGGTGGGTCCGGACGCCGAGGCCGCGGCCCGGACCTTCGACCGGCAACCCGGGGTGATGCTCTACGACATCCCGGCGTCGGGTGTCGCGGGTCTGCGTACCTCGTTCGAGGAACACTGCCGCGGCGCGGGGTGGGACGCGCGTCTGGAGGCCCTGCCCGCGCGCGAGTCGCACGCACGACGGGTGGGTCGGGTCGTCGCCGACGGTGGGGGGTCGTTCCTGGCGCACGGCGTCCCCGTGGTCGCCGTCGGCGGGCTCCCGCGTGATCGTCGTCTGTCGGTGGTGGCGTCGCGGGTCGACGACGCGGACGAGGCCGAGGACGGCTGGGCGCGGATGACGGTCCGGGTCTCGGACGCACCGGTGGTCTCGACCAGGCCGCTGGGCCTGATCGGGGTGGACTGGGCCCGGGTGCTCTTCGGTGACGTCGACGCGCTCGATGCCTGGCAACACGACGATCCCGTCGACGGCTTGGCCGACGTGGCCTTCTGGGGCGCGGACGCGGATCGGGCCGCCGCCGAGTTCGAGGCGCCCGCACTCGGCACGCCCGGTGAGGACCACGCCCGGGGATGGACGGACCTGGCCCTGCCGGACGCGATCGTCAAGGCACGCGCCCTGCTGGGCTGGAAAGAGGAGACGGGATGCGGGTTGGCGGTGGACTTCCGGCCGCACTCCCACCACTGGCAGGTGATGCGCCAGGTCCGCGCCTCCGACGTCGAGGCCGGAACGGTGGAGGTCGACGGGGCCGAAATCCTGTGTGCGATGACGAGTTGGGGCGACGGGTTCTTCCCGCTGTTCGTGGATCTCGACGCCGCGGGCGCGCCGGCGGCGATACGGATCGACTTCGTTCCCGCGCCCGGCGACCTCGACGCGGCCGACCCCGTTCACCCGTAGCGCCCGTTCGGCGGCGGGAGGGCGCGCGAGGAAGCAAGGGTTCAGCCGAAGGGCGCGGCTGCTTCGTTCGGTTCGGACAATGCCGTCTCGATGGAAGCTCGTAGCGTGGCCGTCTCGGGATCATTGAATTCAGCCAGCAGCGGCAGGGCTTCCTGCCACGACGAGCGCGCCTGCTCGCCGGCGCCGGCCGCGCGCAGTCCGGTGGCGAGATGGTCCAGAGCCACCGCCTGCTTCCAGCGATCACCCAGGTCGCGCTGCATCGCCGCGGCTTGGCGGTGAAATGCGACGGCTTCCTCTCCCCGTCCCAGCACCTGGTAGGCGACCCCGGTGGCGTCCAGCGCTTCGGCCTCGCGACCGCGGTCGCCGACGCGGCGGTGGAGGGTTGCCGAGCGGTGGTAGGAGACCAGAGCTTCGTCGATCTCACCGCGGGCGTACCGAACCCTGCCGCGGCGGATCAGGACCCACCCTTCCAGCATCCGGTTGTCGAGTTCGCGAGCGATGGCCAGGGCTTCCTCGACCAGCGAGGCGGCCTGATCCAACTGTCTCAGTTCAAGGTGCGCTTCACACAGAACCCCGAGCACGTCCGCTTCGCCGTACCGGTCACCCGCCTCCCGGTACGCCGCCAGCGCCCGGCGGCCCAGTTCGACAGCCTCCGTCAACCGACCGAGCTGACGGCTCACCGCGCACAGGTTCGTCGTCGGATCACTGATCAGTTCGGCAAAGCCCATGTCGCGACACAGATCCACGCTCTGCTCGAGATGCGCGTATGCCTCGTGGACCCGGTGACCGTCGAAATAGACGGTGCCCAACAGAGCCAGGATCCAGGCTTCGCCGTAGCGGTCACCGGCCTGTCGATGGATCCGCAGGGCGGCCTGGTGGTAGTCGGCGGCCTCGGTCAGCCGGTGGGACTGGCGGCATGCCATGCCCAGGAGTTCGAGGAGAACCGCCTGCCCTTCCCGGTCATCGCAGCGGCGGGCGGCCTCGAGTCCGAGATGGCCGGTGGTGAACCAGTCCTCGAAGAGGTTGTTGCTCGCGTAGACGGAGCGCAGGACAGCCGGGAACTGCCAGGCCATCCGGTCAAGGCCCGCGGCGACCACGGCCCGCTGGGCCGCGAGCAGGTTGTTCCGCTCGGCCCTGAACCAGTCCATCGCCTCCCGGAAGGTGGCGAACCCCGGCGAATGCACATCGTCGGCCGGAGAATCGAGGGCGATGCGTCGAAAGCCGCGGCGGTGATCGGCCGCGGCGATCGCATCGGCGGTGTGCAGGTACCAGGTCAGGACCCGCCGCAATGCGGCACGTCGGTCTTCGGCGGTGTCCAAGCGCATGGTCTGGTCGGTGGCGTAGGCGCGAAGCAGGTCGTGGAACTGGTACCGATCCGGCCCGATCTGCTCCAGCAGGTGGACGCCGACCAGAACATCGAGCCGTCGCCGTGCCTGGCCGGCGGGAATCGCCGCGATTGCGGCGGCGGCGTGTGCGGAGAAGTCCGAGCCCGGATGCAGCCCCAGGAGCCGAAACAGCCGGGCGGCATCGGCAGGCAGAGCGCGGTAGGACCAGGCGAACACGGTGCGCACCGCGTCGGCCTCCTCGTCGTCCTCGGAGGACAGGGCATCCCACAGCGACGATTCGTCGCGGAGATCCTCGATGAGCGTGTTCAGCGGGACGCGGGGGCGAGCGGCGGCGCGCTCCGCCGCGACGCGTAACGCCAGTGGCAGGCGTGCGCACAGGCGTGCCAGTTCCACCAGTTCCCGGTCGTCGTCCGTCCGGTACCCGCCGGTCGTTTCGTGCAGGAGCTCGACAGCGGCCGACTCCTCGAACACCTCCAGGGTCATGCGCCGCGCCCCGTCACGAGCGACCAGCCCGGACAGGCGGCTGCGGCTGGTGATCAACGTCAGGCACCCGCCGACGCCCGGCAGCAGCGGGCGTACCTGGCCCACGCCGGCGGCATTGTCCAGGACCACCAGGATCCTCTTGTCGGCCAGCAGGGTGCGGTACAGCGCCGCCCGGGCCTCCACGTCGATGGGGAGCGCGGCGGCCGGCACGCCCAGAGCCACCAGGAAACGCTCCAGCGCCAGGGCCGCGGTGAGCGGTGCGCCGGGATCGTAGCCGCGCAGATTCACGTAGAGCTGGCCATCGGGGAAGTGCGCCTTCGCCCGATGTGCCCAGTGCACGGCGAGCGAGGTCTTTCCCACTCCCGCGGTTCCGGCGATCACCCGTACCGGCACCCGTCCTGCGCCATCGCCGCCCAGCGCCGCGTCGAGATACTCGAGGTCCGTGGTCCGGTTGACGAAGCCACGCACATCTCCCGGGAGTTGCCGCGGCACCGGCGTCGGCGCGGTGTGAAAATGCACGCCGCCGCTGATGTCGCGGCCCTGCACCACAACGTGCGCCGATCCTCCCGAGAAGGAGGACCTCGTGCCCTCGCCCGACTCGTGTCCTGACACCGCGCGACTGTCCATCCCCGGTCTCCCCCATGCCGACGCTGCGTGACCGATCGCCGACAGTATCCGACACGGTCACAACAAGGAACCGGGCACCGATGCCGAACGCACCCGGGCGGGGTCTCCCGTGCACGCCGTTCGGCAAGCCACGCGAGGAAGCCGACCTTTTTCGGGCCCCTGGCCGCCGAATTCGTCCCCTGGGCACGGATCCGTCCCCTGGGCACGGATCCGTCCCCCGGGTACGGATCCGTGCCCAGGCGGGTACGGATCCGTGCTCAGGCGCCGGCTTCGGCCGGTCCCGGCGGGAACGCGCCCAGCGAGTCCGCGGGCGGCGGCGTCGAGGGGCGGGTGGCGAGATCGGCGTCCCGGGCGGCCAGTTTCGCCACGTCGCGGCAGCGCAGGAATGTCACGTCACCGCGGGAGAGGGCGTGTTCGATCAGCTTGCGCAGTGCCATCGCGCGCGACGGGCGTCCGGTGAGGAAGGGATGGTTCGTGAGGTTGAACAGACTTCCGTAGTGGGCCATCGCGTCGATCTCGTCGGTCCACATCTGCAGGACCTTGCGGGGGGACTCGATGACGGACCCGACGTGGGGGGCCGGGAGGAAGGCGTACTGCTCCCAGTCGTCGAGCGACCAGTGCACGGGCAGTTCCGTGACGGTGCCCTTGGCCGTGGGGATGCGGTAGGGGCGGTCGTCGCCCATCAGCGACGAGTCGTACAAGAGCCCGTGGTCGGCGACCAGTTCGGTGGTCTCGTACGTCGCCTCCCAGTTCGCCGCCCGGTGGCCGCTGATCTCGATGTCCTGCGCCGCGAATACCTCCATGCCGCGCTCGAAGTCGGCGCGTTCCTCACCCGGGGCCAGGCTCGTCGGCGGGCGATGGCTGTAGGAGTGGTGGGCGACCTCGTGGCCGCGGTCGACGATCCGGGCGGCCAGGCCCGGGCGGCGCTCGGCGACCCAACCGGGGATGAAGAACGTCGCCGGCACACCCGTCTCGTCGAGCAGGTCGAGGATGCGCGGCACGCCCACGTCGGGGCCGTAGGCCTGGTGCGACATGGTCGACGCGTGCGCGGCGTAATGGCGTCCGTGCGCCAGGACCGGTGCCTCCGCGTCCACGTCGAAGGTGAGGGTGGCCACAGCCCCGGCACCGTTTCGCCACTTGTCGCTCATGTGTACCTCGGCTGTTCGTGTCGATGTCGTGTCGTTGTCGCGCCGGTCGCGTCGCGGTGCGCGGTCGCCGTGTTCTCGTCTCGACGGGTCCCGCGGCGGCGCGGGAATCGTACCCGCGCCACCGCGTCGGAGGTGCCGTCGGGAGGACGGTCACACGGCGTCGCGTTCCTCTCGCCAACGGCGCGCGTTCTCCAGAGTGGCCATCGGCTGCATCATCTCGTGGTCGAAGCGGTCCAGCGGTTCCCCCTTGGCGACGCGGTACGGCAGGTCCGGGTTGGCCAGCGCACCGCGGCCGATGGACAGGACGTCCGCGTGCGCCTCGGTGAGCAGTCGCCCGGCCTGGTCGAGGTTGTGCATGCCGCCGTTGGCGATCACCGGGAGGCCGGTCACCCGGCGGGCCAACGCGGTGATCGTCTCCCCGCCCTCCAGCTTCGCGGTCTCGATCCAGTCGCGTCCCTCGCTGGCCACGTGCAGGTACGACGCGCCCGCCTCGGCCACCGCGCGGAAGATGGTCTCGGCTTCCTCGGGGCCCGCCCAGCGGTGCGTGAAGTCGTTGACCTTGGTCTGCGACAGGCGTACGCCGACCACGAAGTCCGGTCCCAGGGCCACCCGGATGCGATTGAGCACCGTGGCGACCAGGCGGACTCGGTTGTGCGTGCCGCCGCCGAAGCGGTCGGTGCGCTCGTTGGTGTAGTCGGTGAGGAACTGGTCCAGGAGGTAGCCGTTGGCCGCGTGTACCTCGACGCCCTGGAACCCCGCCCTGCGGGCGTTGACCGCCGACGCGACGAAGCCCTCGACAGCCGCCTCGATGTCGTCGGGCGTCATCGCGCGGGGGACGTCCCACGGCCCCGAGCCGCCGTATTCGGGCAACTTCTCGCCGCGGGGTCGGACGGCGGAGGGGCCCAGGGTCTCGGTGCGGTAGTGGTTGCCCTGGGACAACGCCCCGGCGTGCATCAGTTGCAGGATGATCGGCGTCCCGGCGGCATTGACCCGGTCGACGATCGACGTCCAGGCGGACACGTGCCGGCCGGCGACGATGCCCGGCTGACGGGCGTAGCCCTGGCTGAACGTGGCATCCGTGTAGGTGCCCTCGGTGATCACCAGGCCGAAGCCGCCCTTGGCGAACTCGGCGTAGTAGTCGGCCATCTCCGGGGTCGGGACGCCGTCCTCGGTGGCGGATACCCGGGTCATCGGCGCGACCGCGAAGCGGTTGTCCAGGCGTAGGCCGGCGAACGCGAGGGGCTCGGTGGCCGGATGGCCCGCGAAAGGGGTGGTCGCAGCAGGCGTGGTCATCGCAAGTTCCGTTCTAGAGTCGGGTGTCGGCCGGGTCGGCGGGTGCTTCGCCGAACGCGTCGGTGGTGCCGGGGGTGTGGTCGATGAGCTGCAGTTCGAGTGCGGTGGGTGTGCCGTCGTTGATGTCGACGAGGTCCTGTGGGCAGGCGGAGACCACGACGACGCAGTCCATGAGGGCTTCGAAGGTGATGCTGTCGCCGGCGCCGGTGGAGGCGCTGACCCAGTCGAGTCCGCCGCCCACGCGCACCGGGATGTCCATGAAGACGTTGACCGGCTGTGGGACGTGGGACACCGGCAGGCCGATCTCGGCCATGGCGTCGCGCAGGTTGTCCGCGCAGGACGCGTGGCCGGGTGCTCCGAGCGCGGCGTACCGCGCGGCGTCGCACGCCGCGATGAGCATGTCGTGGCGTCCGGGGGAGGTGTCCGCCGCGAGCCGCAGGATCGGGCGGCGCTGGTCGGTGACGAAGTGTTCGCCGACGTCGGGGAAGAGTTTGCTCAGGTGTGCGCGGGTGTGCGACGCGCTCAGGTGTTCGCCGGAGCCGTCGTCGGTGAACGCGAATACGTCTCCGACCTGGCGGCCTTCGACGTCGACCACCCGCAGCCGCTGTCCGGCGGCGACGCGTAGGGCGCGCCCCTCGCGGGCCGGCACCTCGATCCGGTGTACCCGGAAGGTGAGTTCCATGTCGCCAACTCAAACACGTGCGGCGCGCGGACGACAGTAGAGGATCCGACGCTGAACAAGGCGATATGGTGTCGGATCATCCACTCCCGTGTAAGGCTCCTCGAACGGTGCTCACGGCCCCGTCATCGCGTCCGCCTGCAGCGCGAGAAACAGGTCCACCCGGCCGTCGACGAGGAGCGGATCGCGACCGGTCAACTCGCGGATCCGGGCCAGTCGCTTGCGCAGCGTGTTGACGTGGACGAACAGCGCCTCGGCGGTCGCGGAGAACTGTGCGCCGTGGTCCAGGAACGTGCGCAGCGTGATCTCCAACTGGGTGTTGCGGGACGCGTCCTGTTCGCGCAGCGGGCCGAGCAGCGTGTCGGCCATGCGGCGCAGCACGGCGGAGTCGATCTGGCCCAACAGCGCGGAGTACGAGGGCAGTTCGGCGAACGTCGCGACGCTCGGGCCGGAGGCCTGTCGGGCCAGGATCCGACAGGCCTCGCGTGCCTCCACCAGCGGAGTGCGCAAGGGTGCGCCGGGCGTGGTGACGCCGCTGTAGCCGAGGACCACGCGGCGATCGGGGACGCGTCCGCCGAGGCGCGCGACGAGCCCGGCGAGCCAGGCGCCGAGATCCTCCTCGTCCTCCCGCCAGGTGAACAGGCAGATGACGTCGCGGCCTCCCGGCGCGACGACGACCGGGAGGCCGGCGGCCGCGAATGCCACGTGTGCGGCCTCGGCCAGTTCGTCGAGGACGGCATGGTCGCCGTGCGCCGGGGCGACCGCGCACATCGCGGTCGGCTCGCCGGTGTCGAGGCCGAACCCCTCCAGCCGGTGCGCGAGTTCGCGGGACGCGCCGAGGCCGGACATGATCATGTCGACGAGTTCGGCGGCGAACCGCGACTCGATGGCTCGTTCGGCGCGTCGCCGGGCGGTCTCCAGGCTCAGGAAGTGCGCGCACTGCTGGAGGGCGGTCTGCTCGAATTCGGCGATCGCCGACGGTGGCCCCGAGCACACGAGTGCGGCGTCGGGTGCGCCGAACGCACCGACCAGGAACAGGGTCACGGTGCGGTCGTTCCCGATGCCCACCTCCAGCGGTGGCGGACGTCGGGTCAGGGCCGCGGCGACGGCGGCCGCCTCGTCGTCGCCCAAGTGCATGCCGGCCTCGGCGAGCCGTCGTCCCGAGCGCTCGACCACCGCGAGCGGCAGATCCACCTCCCGGCGCAGCACGTTCAGTGCCCCCTCGGTGCCCGCTCCCCGCGAGATGGCCTCGGCCAGCGCGTCGCCCCTGCGTACCGACGCCTCCAGGCTGTCGTGCCGCCGGCGCGCGTAGGCGGCGGCCGCGGCGTGGGAGAGCGCGGTGAAGGGGACCTCGACGGCGAGTTCGAGCAGCGGCAGATCGGCCTCGCGGCACGCGGCGACCAGGTCGGACGGTGTCCGGCGGACCGACCTGCGCAGTCCGAACACCACCCCGGCGGCGTGCGACCGGCGCACGTTCGCGACGAAGTCCGCCGCGCCGGTGTGCTCGGCCCACAGACCGTTGGTCATCACCAGTTCGCCGGGGCCCACGTATGGCGACGGGTCGGGCAGCTCGGTGTTGTGCACCCAGGCCACGTCCGCGTCCAACGCCCCTGCCGGGCCGGCCACGAGGACCGTCAGCCGCAACTCTTCCGACTCGGCCAGCGAACGCAACGTGAACATGGTGTGGATTCAACCATCGATCGACCCCGAAATGGCACTTTCTCTCCACTCTCCGGCAGTGGCGCCGCGGTGGTTCCGTGAAGCCACTCACAGCCGACGCATGTCGCTGACCCCCGGAGGGATGTCATGTCGCCCAACGCAGCACACGAGACAGGCGGGACACCGACGAAGCCAGTCTTCGACCCGCACGGGATCGACCCGATTCCGCCGTCCGGTCGTGATTCCACCGCGTGGGAGCAGTTCTGGATCTGGGCCGGCGCCAACATCGCGCCGATCAACTGGGTGCTCGGGGCACTGGGAGTGACCCTGGGCCTGAGCCTGGTCGAGACACTGCTCGTGGTCGTGGTGGCCAACGTCGTCGGGTGCGCGGTCTTCGGCGTGTTCAACCTGATGGGACACCGCACCGGCGTCAACCAGATGGTGCTCGGCCGATCGGCGTTCGGCCGTCGCGGCGCGATCCTGCCCGGCGTGATGCAGGGACTGCTCGCGATGGGCTGGGTGGGCGTGAACACCTGGGTGGTCCTGGACCTCGCCATCGCGATGCTGGAAGAACTCGGCATCACCGGCGGGGCGGGTCTGCAGTACCTGGTGGCCGCGGTCATCATGGCCGTGCAACTGGGGCTGGCCCTGTTCGGCTTCTACGCGATCCGCACGTTCGAGAAGTGGACCGTGCCCCTGACGGTGGTGGTCATGGCCGTCATGACGGTGGTCGCGCTCACCCAGGTCGACCTGGACTGGACCGGATCGACGGCCACGTCCCCCGGCGCCAAGTTCACCGCCGTGACCCAGTTGGTCACCGCGATCGGCGTCGGCTGGGCGGTCAGCTGGCTCCCGTACTCGGGCGACTACAGCCGCTTCGTCAGACCCGGCACGTCCGGCCGCAAGGTCGTCTGGGCCACGGCCCTGGGGATGTACGTGCCCACGGTGTGGCTGGCCGCGCTGGGCGCGTGTCTGGCGAGCTCCGGGGAGAGCGGCGACCCGTCGCAACTGGTCATCGGCGCCTTCGGAGGGTTGGCGCTGCCGGTGCTGTTGCTCGTGATGCACGGCCCCATCGCCACCAACATCCTCAATCTGTACTCGTGTTCGCTGGCCGCGCTGTCGGTGGGTCTGCGAGCGGCCCGATGGAAGATCACCCTGGCCTCCGGTGCCGTGGCCACGCTGGTGCTGCTGGTCTTCCTGCGGTCCGACAGTTTCGCGCACGCCTTCGACAACTGGATGACGTCGATCCTGGTGTGGATCAGCCCCTGGGCAGGCGTGGTCGTCGTCGACTTCTTCGTGGTGCGGCGCGGCCGGCCGGACGTCGCCTCGCTGTACGAGAGCGGGTCCGCCTCGCGCTACCCCGCGTTCAACCGCCCCGGCCTGATCAGCCTCGGACTGGGCGTCGTCGCGGCCTGGAGTTGCCAGTACGGTCTGGTTCCGGTGATGCGCGGGCCCGTCGCCCGGGCTCTCGGCGACATCGACCTGTCCTGGCTCGCCGGACTCGGCGTGGCGGGCGGGTTCTACTATCTGCTCTCGCGCGCAGCGGCGGGGCGAAGGGTCGGGGAGTCCACGGCTCCCGCCCGGACGAACCCGGCTCCGAGCGCGGACGAACCGGTCGGGGACAGGGCGACGGCCACGGACTCGGCCACTTCCGCCACGCCGGCGGACGGGACCACGGACACACCGGACGTGGCGACCGTCGGGTGATCCACCCGTCCCGTCGGCCCGCCGCCGTGCCGGGGCGGGCCGACGGGACGGGCCCGCCCCCGTCGCCGAACCACCCACGACACGACGCACGACGACGCGAGACGAGGGAACGCACATGACGACCGCCCACGAGGTCGAGCCGACGATCTGCGGCTACTTCACGAACCACACGCTCGCGGACCTCGCCGACGCCCTGCGCGCACGACACGTCACGGCCGTGGAACTGGCCCACCACGCACTCGACGCGATCACCGGACTGAACGATCGGCTCCATGCCTTCGTCGCGGTCGACGCGGTCGGGGCATTGCGAGCGGCGGAGCGGGCCGACCGCGAACTGCACGCGGGCCGCGATCGAGGCGCCCTGCACGGTATCCCGGTCGCCGTCAAAGACCTCATCGACGTCGCGGGTCTGCCGGCGACCTACGGATCGGCACACTTCCGCGACCACGTCCCCGCCGTCGACGCGGCCTGTGTGACCGGGCTTCGCGAGGCCGGGGCGGTCATCGTCGGCAAGACCACGACACACGAGTTCGCCTACGGCGCGACCGGCGACCGCTCCCTCCAAGGGGCTTCGCGCAATCCGCACGACCCGAGCCGGATGACCGGTGGATCCAGCGGTGGCAGCGCGGCGGCGGTCGCGGCGGGAATGGTCCCGCTCGCCCTCGGCACCGACACCGGGGGCTCCGTACGCATCCCCTCGGCACTGTGCGGCGTCCACGGATTCAAGCCCGCCTTCGGAGCGTTGCCCACCGAGGGCGTCTTCCCGCTGGCGACGGCCTTCGACCACGTCGGCATCCACGCCCGCGGCGCACGGGACTGCCTCATCGCCTACCACGCCCTGGTCGGCGCCGTGCCGGAGCCCGCGCGGGTGGCAACTCCGTTGCGGATCGCATGGCTGGACACCAGCGGGCTGGGACCCACGGACCCGCGGGTGGCGCGGTCGGCGCGGGCCGCGCTCGAACAGCGTGTCGGCCCCGTTCCCGAGATCTCCTTCCCAGGAGCGGCTCGGTTGCGGCAGGCGTTCCTCGCCATTCAGGGCAGGCAGGCCCATACGGTGCACGCCGACCGGATCGCGCGCGACCCCGGTCTGTTCGATCCCGAGGTCCTGCAACGCCTGCGCGGTGCGGGCGCGGTCGGGGACGACGAGGTCGCGCACGCACACCGCGTCCGGGACTCCGCGGTGCGTACGGTGGCCGGTCTCTTCGAGGAACACGACGTGTTGGCACTGCCCACGGTGCCGGTGGTGGCGCCGCTCCTGGGTCGCCGGGATCTCGACGTCGCCGGTACGCCCGTCGAGGTCCGGATGCTCCTGCTGTCCCTGACCTTCCCCTGGAATCTCGTCGGCGTTCCCGCGCTCACGCTTCCGGCCGCTCCCGTGGACGGCCTCCCCGCCGGCCTGCAATTGGTCGCCCCGAAAGGCCGCGAGCACATCCTCTTCCACATCGCGGATCTGCCGGCACGGGTGGAGGCAACCACGCTTTCCTCGGGGTGACTTCGTGAGGTCCGTGTCGTGACTCGTCGATGCGGGCCCGAACTCGGGTGGTGGCCGCGTTCGGCATGCTCCTCGTGGGCGAAGCCCGGAACCCCGCATCGCCTCACCGCGGTTCGCGGGGTCACGCGCCTGTTCCGGACGGCCGGCCGGAACGGTTTTGGATCGATCGGTTCAAAATGTGTTACGGTCCTGCGCGGAGGCGGCGGATCGCCGCCGCCTCCGCGGGTCGCAACCGCGGCGATTCCACTCCCCGCGGACCGCCGTGCGCCGTACGCCCGGCGCGGACCCGCCGTGCCCCGCACGCCCGGCGCGGAGGGTCGCGATCCGAAACTCCCGGCCCCCGGTACCACCCTGGCGACCGGCGGTGACGACCAACGGCCCATGAACAACCGACCCACGCGCGACGTAAGGACATCACCATGACCAAGCCGGCCGCCTCCGCTCCCACCCGCGTTGAAGTCGACCCCGACTGGTACGCCCCGACCCGCATCTCGCTCGGCATCCGCATCGGCGACCTGGTCTTCACCTCGGGGCAGGCGCCGGTCGACGACAACGGGAAGACCGTCGCGCCCGGAGACTTCGCGGCCCAGGCCCGCCAGGCCATGGCCCATGTCGGCAGCGTCCTCGAGAGCGCCGGATCCGGCCTCGATCGTCTGGTCAAGGTCACCGTCTTCGTCACCGACATCGCGCACCGGCACCTCTACGACGCGATACGCGAAGCGTCGTACGCCGATCCCGTCCCGGCCGAGTCCTTCGTGCAGGTCGCGGCGTTGGCGGACCCGGAGTGGCTGATCGAGATCGAGGCGATCGGCGCCGTGCGCTGAGGCGACGGCGCTCACGGCCCCGGCGGTTCGACGAAAGTCCGGGGAGTCGACACGGAGGTATTTGCTTGCTTGTGCATGCATAGACTGGCATTGTCTGTAGCCTGACTGGCAATAGCGGACGCATGTTCGGCCGGCCCGGCCACCGGAAGCCGGCCGGACAGGCGACTCGACCGACTCGGTGACTTGCCTGCATCGCCTGTATCGACGAAAGGGAACGGGTCGTGGATACGAAGCTGTGGGAGCAGGTCGTCGTGCTGCACGCGCGCGTCGAGCACGACCTCGGCCGGACGCTGCAGCGGAGGCACGGGATGGGCCTGTCCGAGTACCGCGCGCTCTCCCGGCTCGCGGTCGCGCCCGACGGCGGGTTGCGCATGCAGGAACTCGCCGATTCGATCGGTCTGAACCAGAGTTCGGTCAGCCGCCTCGCGATCCGCCTGGAAACCGACGACCTCACCCGACGCGACCTGTGTCCCGGTGACCGCCGAGGGGTGCGCACCGCGATCACCGCCGAGGGGCGCACCCGATTGACCGAGGCCGACACCACCTACGCGGAGGCATTGACCACCGCACTGACCAAGGCCACCGCTGATCCGCACCTGGCAGACGCGGCAACGGCCCTGGGCGCCACGCCGGTTGCGACCTGACGCCGGCGGCAGCCGACCGGGCTCGGCCTCGAACACCGGCCGGGTCGGGATGCGCTCCGGGCCCTCGGCGCGCCCGTCGGGGAATCGGTCGCGCGGCGTGCGATCAGGTTTGCGGCGCACTTTCCGTTATCGCGGCCCCGGCCGAACGGTCTCCCCTGTGTAAGACGGGACAGGCGAGTACCCAGAGGGAGAGTGGCACGGACGTGCGCGCGAGCAGGAAACACGACAGCGCGGTGGTGGAGGCGGCACGTCGGGGCGACCAGCGGGCCCGGGACGAGCTCGTCGCCGCGTATCTACCGCTCGTGTACAACATTGTGGGCCGGGCCCTGAACAGGCACGCCGACGTCGACGACGTGGTGCAGGAGACCATGATCCGCGCACTCGGAGGGCTGGGGTCCTTGGACGACCCGGAAAGGTTCCGGTCCTGGCTGGTGGCCATCACGATGAACCAGATCCGCAGCCACCGGCAGACGCGCGGTGCCGCGCCGGGCGGTTCCGGTCTGCAGGACGCCCACGATGTCGCGGACCCCGGCGCGGACTTCGTGGACCTGACGATCATGCGACTCGGTCTGGAGGGGCAGCGGCGGGAGGTGGCCGAGGCCACCCGCTGGCTGGACGCCGACGACCGCGCGCTGCAGGCGATGTGGTGGCTGGAGGCGGCGGGTGAGCTGGAGCGGGCCGAGCCGGCCGCCGCGCTGGAACTGTCGCCGAAACACACCGCGGTGCGCGTGCAGCGGATGAAGGCGCAGTTGGACACCGCCCGGGTGGTGGTCCGGGCGCTGTCCGCGGATCCCGGCTGTGTGTTGCTGGACGACGCGATCAGGGACTGGGACGGCATTCCGTCGCCGCTGTGGCGCAAGCGGATCGCGCGGCACGCACGTGACTGCATCGTTTGTTCCGGATGCGTGGCGGGCCTGGTGCCGGCCGAGAGGCTGCTCGCGGGCCTCGCCCTGGTGCCGGTGGCCGAGGTGTCGAGGGGTCTCGCGGGGGCGGCCGCCTTCGGGGGTGCCGGGGCGCCCGGCGAGACGGCGGATTTCGGCACGGTGAGCGGTGGCCGGATGCTCGAACGCCGGGCCCGGCGAATACGCGGGCGGCGCCGTGCGACTGCCGTGGCCGCCGCCGTCGCCCTGTTGGCCGCGGGAGGCACGCTCGTCGGAGTCACCGTACTGTCGCCGGGCGAGGAAAGCGATCCGGTGTGGTCGGCGCCCGCCCCCGAGTCGGAGTCCGCGACGCCTTCGGCACCCGCGGTTTCCCTGCCGCCCCTCGTCTCGCCGCCCCCGTCCGACTCGCCGACCGAGTCCGCCTCGTCGAGCCCCACCGCGCCACCTACGAAGTCGCTTCCGGCGCCGACCACCACCAAGCCGCGTCCGACGCCGTCGACGCGACCCACGACCACGGCCGATCCCGCGGGGGCCCCGGCCGAGAAGGTCCTGGCGATCACCAACGCCGAGCGGGCCAAGGCGAGATGCGGCGCCCTGACCCTGGACTCCCGCCTCTCCCGCGCCGCCCTGTTGCACAGCGAGGACATGTCGGCCAACGGCTACTTCTCGCACACCAGCCAGGACGGCCGGACCTTCGTCGACAGAGCCCGCGCTCAGGGCTTCGCGAACCCCGGCGCCGAGAACATCGCCCGCGGCCAGAACTCCCCCGAGCAGGTGATGAAGTCGTGGATGAACTCGCCGGGCCACCGCGACAACATCCTCAACTGCTCCCTGACCAAAATGGGCCTCGGCGTGGTCACCAAGGACTGGACATGGACCCAGGTGTTCGGCTTCTGAGGGCGTGCGGACGGTGAATATCTCGCACCACTGCCGGCCACGCCGCACTCCGAGGCGTCTGCCGCCGAGGGTCTGTACTTCGCGGTCGGCGAGCGACCGGTAGTGGGCATCGACCCACGGCACGATCTCCTCGCAGAGATACGAGTGGTAGCGGCCGGTCCCCGCCGAGTCGACGTACTGGCTGCCGCCGTATGTGGTCCAGGCGTCGACGAACGCCAAAATCATCGGCGGCGCCTCGCCGCGGGCGAAGGTCCCGTCGACGAGTTCGGGCACCGGCCGGCGGTAGGGGGTGTGGTTGCGCCAGACCGGGAGGGTGCCGGCGTAGCCGAGCAGCAGGTAGGTGACGGGATAGCGGCGCCCGGGATCGGTGTCGTAGCCGGGTGGGGCGTAGACCCACAACGGCCGCTTCGTCGCATCTCCCAGGGGATTGTCGCGCAACAGGACGCTGTCGACGACGTGCTCGTCGATGCGGCCTGCGAGAGCGGTGGGCCATGGGGCCATCGGAACCCCCTCGCGGCGGGGAGTCGCTGGCGCGATGGACACGACGCACGGCCAAGTCCCGTCGGCCGACTCGGTCGACCGGCACATCGCTCACTGGAAGCACGAGGTTCCCGATCTGGACCCGATGGTCGAGGGCGTCGTCACCCGGATGCAGATGCTGGTGCGCCATCTCCAGCGTCGCAAGGAAGCGGGGCTCACCCAACGCAAGGTGAAGATGTGGGAATACGAGATCCTCTGGCGGCTGCGCTCCGCCGGCGAGCCGTACCGAATGACGCCGACACGGCTCGCCGAAGGCCTGGACATCCATCCGGCGACCCTCACGAGCCGGCTGGACCGCCTGGCAAAGTCCGGCTACGTGACCCGCGAGCACACCCCGGAGGACCGCCGCAGCCTGCTCGTGACGCTGACCGAGCAGGGGCACGAGGCGTGGTCGTCCACGATCGGCGATCAGATGGCGACCGAGCACGCGCTACTGGCCCCGCTGTGTGACGCGGAACGGGAGCAACTCGTGGCCCTGCTGCGAAAGATCACCCTGACGGCGGAGTCGGGCGGCCCGCCGCTGATGCCGACTCTCGACTGAACACACCCGCGGGCTCGGCAGCCCTTACCCGCTCGGTCTTGCCCGTGGGTGGACGTGGTATCCGACCGTGATCCGTGCACAGGGATACGTTCCGGTGGCCCATGACCGGCGCCGGACCACTCGTGCCGGCTGCGAGTGCACGACAGTACGGGGCGGAGCCGCCCCGTCCATGGCCTCGTCGGTCGGCGGGGCGGGACGAGGCGGGTGACACATCGGACGGTCAGTGCATGCCGTGCACGACCGCGTGGCCCTTGCCCGCGGAGATCAGCGCCTTGTTGACCGGAGTGGTGACGACGAAGGCGAGGGCGAAGGCACCGGCGAGTGCGCCCCAGAACAGGCCGTCGCCGAGCCCGGCGTCCATGGCGCCGGGGATCACCATCATGGCGCCGTTGTCGATGATCTCCATGACGATGATCGAGACGGTGTCCGCGGCCAGCGCCACCTTGATCATCGCGCCGAAGGGCAGGCCCGCGTTGCGGATGCCGAACAGCGTCAGGCCGTAGCCGAAGACGAACGCCAGCGCGACGGCCAGCACGATCGTTTCCAGGTTGCCCCAGTCGAGGGCGGTGCCGATGGCGAGCCCGAGGACCTCTCCGATGGCGCAGCCGGTCAGGCAGTGGGCGGTTGCCAGGGCCGACATCTTCCAGGTCGCCGGCCCGTGCCCGTGGCCGCCGTCGTGCCCTGGGTGCTCGTGGTGCCCGGCGTGGTCCCGGTCCCCGGTGGTGGCGTGTTGTGCGTGCCCGGTGTGGTCGTGGTGGCCTTCGTGCGCTTCCGGTGTTCCGCCGCCCGGGGGTCGATGTGCCGCGTCGTGTGCGCCATCATGCTCGCCGTGGCCTGGGTGGGTGTTGCCGTGGTTGTGGTGCTCGTGGGGCGAGGCGCCCATGGTGTCCCCCGTGTCCGTCCGATCGACATACCCCACATGGGTATTCTCTGCCGGTGAGAAAGCTATGGGGGACCGACCAAGATCGTCAAGGGTTTGCGGCCGTCCGTGATCACTGTGGGCAGGATTGCCGGACCCCTTCCAGCCCACGCGTTACCGGGAGTTCAACTGCGATCACGTCCGGGCGCGGGCCTGGCCGGCCGCGGCGGCGGGTACACCGCAGCACGGGCTATGGGCGTGTCGACTCGCGGGTGCCGCGCGCCGACCGCGTCGAGGCGGCGATGAGCGTCGCGAACGCGACGACCGCCGCGCCGGTGCGGATGGAGTGGGCGATCTGCCAGTGGTCACGAACGCTCGCCCAGTCCGACGGGGGCTCCCGTACATCCCAGTCGAGTTGGTCCGCGTTGATGGGCATGTTGAACACGACCGTCACGGCGACGATCAGGAGCAGCAGCGCGAGTCCGGTCAGCCGTAGCCGGAACGTGCGTTCTCGGGTTTTGAACGTGACGGCGACCAGAAACGCTGTCGCGATCAGCGCCGGCAGCAGCGTCGCGGTTGCGAGCTTGTCCAGCGAATCGAGTTCCACGTGCCGCACTTGGGTGTACACGTGACGGTCTTCACCGCGAAGCGACATTTCGAGCACGAGGACTGCGACGAGGAAGCCCGCGAAGAGGCCCGAGAACAGCAGGCTCACCCATCGCGCAACCGTGCCGACGGGGGTCTCGGTCACGCCTGCTCCTCCCTCTCGGAGACGGAGGCGGAGGCGGAGGAGACGGTCCGGGCCGTGAAGGCCGCGGCGTTGTCAGCCGCCCACGCGGCGAAGGTCAGCGCGGGTCGGCCCAGGAGCCGTTCCACGGTGCCCGTGGTGGGGCCGGGCCGGTCGGCGTAGTCGGCCAGCGAACCGAGCAGCCGATCGGGGATGTCCTCGGCGAGGCCCTGGGCGAGCATCGCCTGGCGGACCTGTTCGGGGGCCAGTTCCCGGAAGGCCAGCGGCCGGTCGATGGCCTCTCCGATGAGGCGGACCTTGTCGTACTGCGTGATCGACCGCGGGCCGGTGAGCAGGTGGGAGCGTCCGGCGTGCGCGGGGTCGATCAGTGCCGCGACCGCGACCTCCGCGATGTCGCGGTGGTGGATCGGCGAGGTCGCCGCCTTGCCGTGGGCGCCGCGCACGACGCCGGCCGCGCGGATCTGCGGCGCCCAGGCCAGGGCGTTGGCCGCGAAGTCGGCGCACCGTAGCAGGGTCCACGACAGACCGGACTCCTGCGCGGCGGCCTCGACCCGCTTGAACCCCTCGACGAAGCGCGGGTGGCCGACCGGGTGCTCCACGGTCGCGGCCGAGAGCACCACCACCCGCCGCGCGCCCCGCGCCGCGGCCAGTGACAGCAGCTCGGAACTCGCGCCGCCGGCGGCGCGTGGGCTGAGCAGGACCGCCTCGACACCGTCGGGTATCGACGTCAGCGTGTCGGGCCGGGACGGGTCGCCGGCAACGACGTGCGCGGCGTCCGGCAGTGCGGCGGCGGCGGGATCGCGCGTGACGGCGGCCACTTCGCGTCCGGACTCCAGCAACAGGTTCACCGTTTCGCGTCCGACGGTTCCGGTCGCTCCGATCACCAGGAACATGGGCACTTCTCCTTGCTCGGGCCACGATTATTCGCGTGGCGTAATATACGAGAACCGTAGCACATTGATTTGAGAGGCGTAAATTATGGAACCCGTAACATATGACGACGCGGACGACGCGGACCGGCGTCGCCGACGGGCAACCGTCGACGTCAAAGAGGGACTGCGCGCGCTGAGCCTCCAACTGTCCCTGCTCAACCGGCAGGTCAGCGCCCATCTGACGCTCCGGGACGTCGACTTGGACTGCCTCGATCTCGTCAACGCCTACGGCCCGCTGAGCCCGAGCGCACTGGCGCGACGCGCCGGTCTCCACGCCGCCACGATGACCGGCGTCCTCGACCGACTCGAACGCGCCGGCTGGGTGTCCCGTGAGCCGGACCCCTCGGACCGCCGGGGCTCCCGGATCCGGGCCCTGCGTGATCGCAACGCCGAACTCCTGGCGCTCTTCGCCGGTATGAACACCTCGGTGGAGCAGATCTGCGCCGACTACGACGGCGCGGAGCTCGAACGTTTCGCGGAATTCCTCCGCCGAACCACCACGGCGGGACGAGACGCGACCGAGGACCTGGCGAACTGACCGCACCCGCGCAATCCGAGGGCTTCGGTGCCACCCGGCGACCGCGCCCTTCCCGACCGCCTCGTGCCCGAGGACGGTGTTCGCACCGTGTGATGCGGGGTCACCCTCCCGCGAAGAGTTCCGGCCTCGGTCGGTTCGGCAAGAGGGGGAACGCCACCACGCGGTGTGGTCATCTGCTGCCCCTCCGCCCCTCTGTCTCTCTGCCTCTCGGTCTCTCTGCCTCTCGGTCTCTTCGTGAGCGCCTCGTCCATGGGCGACCTTGCGACTTGCCACTGGGCGGACTCGGGGGTTCCGACGTCGCGCCGGAGACGTCGTCCGGGGCAAGGGGCGGCAGGCGCTTCGGCAGTGGAAGTCGGAGAATCGAAGGAGCAAGGGAGACGGATTCGACAATCGGTTCCACTCCGCCCGTCCGTCCGGGTACGGATCGTCGCCCGACGGGAACCGGTGCGCGGGGCGGCCGAATTTCCATGGCCGCCCGTACCGCAGTGTGCCTGTGCCGCTGCCCGCTCCCACCGGGTGGGTCGATGTCCCGGGCGGCCGGAAGGAGACCGGTCGTGCCCGGAAGGGGATGAGGTCGTGCTCTTCACCGATCGTGTCGACGCGGGACGAAAGCTGGCCGAATACCTGGCGCCCTTGCCCTGGGCGAACCAGGACGTGATCGTGCTCGGCCTGGCCCGGGGCGGAATGCCGGTGGCCGCCCAGGTGGCCGACGCACTCCGCGCTCCACTGGACGTATGCCTGGTGCGGAAACTGGGCGTTCCCTCCCAACCGGAACTGGGAATGGGCGCCGTCGCCGAAGAGGGAGTCACCGTCCTCAACGACCACGTGGTGCGGGTCGCGGGTGTTTCCCGTTCCGCGTTGGAAGGGATCGAACGGCGGGAACGGGAGCTGTTGGAACGGCGTGCCCGCCGCTACCGGGGCGAACGGCCGCCGACGGAACTCGGCGGCCGAACGGTCGTGGTCGTCGATGACGGCATCGCGACCGGATCCACCGCCCGCGCGGCCTGTCGTGCCGTCCGCGATCGCGGCGCGGCGCGCGTGGTGCTCGCCGTACCGGTGGCGCCGGCCGGCTGGGGGAAGGGGCCGGATCCGGACGCCGACGAGGTGATCTGCCTGCACAACCCGGTCGGATTCATGGCGGTGGGGCAGTTCTACGCGGACTTCTCCCAAACCACCGACGAGGAGGTCGTCGAATGCCTCGCTCGGGCCGTCGCCCGCCGGTCGGAGTCGCCGCCGAAGGTGGAAACGGGACTGAGGGCGGGGGCGGACGCGAGGGCGGAGGAGGGGACGAGACCGGGTAGCGGATCGACGCGCTTCACGGATTCCGTGCCCACGCACAGCGACATCGACCTACCGGTCGAAAGCGCACGACTTCCGGGGCATTTGAGTCTGCCCGCAGGAGCGGAACGGATCGTCGTCTTCGCGCACGGCAGCGGCAGCAGTCGACACAGCCCGCGCAACCGCTTCGTGGCGACCGCGCTGAACCGAGCCGGCCTGGGCACGCTGTTGTTCGATCTCCTCACCGAGAACGAGGCACGCGCCCGCTCGAACGTCTTCGACATCGAACTCTTGGCCCGGCGCCTGATCGACGTCACACGCGGGCTCCGGGAGCGGCCCGAGGCCGAAGGGCGGACGGTGGCCTACTTCGGGGCGAGCACCGGCGCCGCAGCCGCACTGTGGGCGGCGGCCGAACTCGGTGACGACGTGCGGGCGGTCGTCTCCCGGGGCGGCAGGCCCGATCTGGCGGAGGCACGTCTGCCCGCCGTCACGGCCCGCACGTTGCTCATCGTCGGCGGCAACGACCACGCGGTACTGGAACTCAACAACCGCGCGCGTACCTTCCTCCGCTGCGAGAGCCGGCTCGAGGTCGTCCCCGGCGCCGGCCACCTGTTCGAGGAACCGGGCACCCTCGACGCGGTGGCCGACCTGGCCCGGGACTGGCTCCTCGGCGGCCCGACCGCCGGCACGAAATGACATCGAGCACGGCCGACGATGCCCTCGCGAACCGACGCGCCGGCCGGCGGCTCGAAGCGGCCGCCGATACCGACAGCGCGTTCCGGGCCCTGGCGGCGGTCGGCACGCAGGTCCTGACCAGACCGCCGACCGAGACCGCCGGCCCGTTGCGCCTGCGGCTGTTGACGCGGGTCAGCCGGTCGGGGGACGGGCCGGTGTGGTCCGGAGTGTGCTCCGGAGGCGCGCGACCTGGGCGCGGTGACGGGCCCGACGGATCCGGCGCTCCTCGGCCTCGGCGAGCACCCTGGCCCTGGCCTCCTCCCCGGCGTCGAACGGTGCCGGGGAAAAGCGGCCGCCGCAGGCCCGGACGTGCCGTTCCCAGTCGTCCTGCCAGAACTCCACCGTCCAGTCCGGCCACAGCTTCGGTACCTCGTATGCCTGCGGGCAGGAGGAGAGGGACCACCAGCCCATGCGGCGGCGTTCCGGGTCCAGGTGGATGCCGGAGTTCACGTGCAGCCGACACACTCCGTGTTCGGGGGCGTCCGCCAGGCGGTCGAACAGGGAGACGCCCTCGCGGACGGGGTGGTCGAAGGCGCCGCAGGCGACGTGGCAGTGGTCGGTGCCGACCGTGACCACCACACCGCCCGGGTCCGGCCAGGCGAGGTCCTCGTCCTCGGGGGCGAGGAACGGCGCCACGGAGAGGGCCGATTCGGGGCAGCGGACGTACTCCGGATCCAGCCCGATGTACCCGCGCAGTTCGGCCGCGCCGTCGTACAGCCGGCCGACCTTCCAGCCCTGCCACGTGGCCCGGATCAGCTCGAAGGTGGCAGCGTGGTGCCGGAGTTCGGTGCTCGGTCCCTCCCAGGCGAAGAACAGCAGCACCTTCCGGCCGAGGTCGAGCAGTACCCCCGCCTGGGCCATGGTGTCGTCCAACCACCAGTCCTCCCGGCGGAGTTCGGGAAGCATGGCGAGAACTACCTCCGGCCCGTCCAGCAGGTCGAGGTCGATCCCGACCGCCCAGCCGGTCCGGTACAGCTCGTGCGTGCCGTTCTCGCGGACCACGATGACGTTGGCTCGATCTCCCATGGGGACAGGATGGCCAGGACCACGGGCTGCCGACCACCAGGATTCTCGGCGGCCTGGCCCGGCAGTACGGCCATTGGTCCGGCCCGCAGCTCGTCATCGGCCCGAGTTGCACGAGGGTGGGCATGACTCGACTGGCGTACCCAGGAGTTCGCGGTGGCGCTTCGCGGGCTCGATGGTGGGATGGCCTGGCGGTATTCCTCGAGTGCCGAGCCGGTATTCCGGCTGCGGGCAGGGTTTCGCCACCCGTTCGCTCGCCTCGCGGTGCGGGATGTTCGGAACGGGCCGACTGTGGAGTTGTGAAAAACCATCACAAATCACAGCACCGGCTCGACGTCGACACCCGTCTGGTCACGGTGGGCACCGTGCTCACCGCCTCGGGCTCGATCATCGCGCTGACCGGCATGGCCATCACCGCGTCCGCGCTGCTGGGCGCGGCGCGCAAACTGATTCGGGACTTTGACATCCCGCCCGGCGAAATGGCCGCGGCCAAGTTGCGGCAGGCGAAGCACGCTTCACAGGCGGGGATGGCGGCGTGGCAGGAGGCCGCGGGCACGCGTGCTCGGCGAGGTTGCGGTCCATGGCTTCGATCGGTGCGCGCATCCGGCCATTGTCACCGGGCGTCCCGCCCGAACCGCGCGACGGC
>NZ_JBSFEO010000088.1:0-24640 GCF_053594475.1 Embleya sp. NPDC001921 | reverse complement strand
CAGCGCTCCCGCCTGCTGGGCGGCCAGACGCGCATCACGGCGGCCGCGGTCGTAGCCGCCACGCCACGCGACCGTGCGGTCCGAGCCGCCGCCCTCCCAGACGGCGACCACACCCAGGCCCGCGGCACGGCAGGCCGCGACCTGCGCGACCGTCCACGCCTTCGCCTTGTGCGAGGTGTCGAGATCGGTCAGATAGCGCGCGATGAACGAGTGTCCGGCGGCGCGCACGACCTCAGCCGGGACCGGGGTGAAGCTGTCGATGCCGGTGGGCATGGGGTCCTCCCCTCAGAGTCGGTAGGTGAGGTTGTCGAGACCGATACACGTGCCGACGGCGCCCGCCGTGCCGCCGCCCCAGCCGAGCGGGACGATCTCGCCCGTGGAGCGGATCTCGCCCACCCACCAGCCCGCGCCGGCCGGGACGCCACCGACGAACCGCTGCTTGGCGGTGGGCTCGTAGCCCACAGGGACAGTCGCCGCGACCGTGCCCGCCACCGGCCACGAACCCGTCACCCGCCGGATCGCCCCGCGCATGCGCACCGTGCCGTCCGGGCGGTAGGACACACCCAGCGGATCCACCGTCGGGTCCGTGCCGACCAAGTCGTCCCAGTCCGCCGCGAGCGTGAGCGTCTCCCACACCACCGCGGTTGCCGCGGCTGGGATCGACGCGGCCAGGGTGTGTAGGTCCCTCAGCTTCTTGTCGACTTCGCGCATCCAGTCGTCAAGGTTCCCCTGCGCCATCACGCCACCTCCAGGGTCAGCTCCGCCGTGTCCTCCGACGAGCGGCCCCCGGCCGTGACGACGATCCCCGTCATCCGGTAGCGGGCATCGTGGATCGGCCCGTACAGCCGCGGGATCCGGATCCGCACCGTGTCCCCGAGAGCGAGCGGACTGATCGAGTTCCTCTGCAGATTGATGCTGACCTTCGGCACGCGCGGCGGCATCAACCCCCGGACCATGTCCGCCTGGGCGCGCTCCTCGAGGGTGTCCTGCTCGCTGATCGTGCTGTAGTCCGTGACCACGTCGATCCGCGGATAGCCCGCGTCCAGCAGTGCCGTGGCCTCGTACACCTCGGACAGCAGCGGCTGCTGCTCGGTGCCGCCCGTGCCCTGAGGCGTCCCGCCACGCGCCCGGAACCGGGTGCCGGCGACGCTCACAGCGGGCAGCGACCAGGACTGGATGTCGTCCCCGCTCAGCAGGTGCGCGCTGACGGACTGCCCGATCGTCGGCGTCCCCAGCCGCAGGTACCTGTGGCGGCCGCCCGTCGCGGGGTCGAGGTAGGTGTCGATGGTCCACTCGAAGCCGCCCTGCACGAGGCCCAATTCGCTGAGTGCCTCGCCGTAGCTCTTGTTCGCCGACGCCAGGTATTCGGTGCGGTCGCGCAGAGTGCCGGACATCTCGGCGCCCATCTCGATGCCGATGTTCGCGTGCGGATCCTCCTGCATGTGGGAGACGAGCGTGCGAGCGATGTCGAGCTGGTCGACCGACGTCAGTGTGTCGAGGTCTGTGCTGATGACGACCTGGTCGAGGTAGTCCTCCCAGGTCGCCGCACTGAACGACCACGTCTCGCCGCCGCGGCTGCCTCGGGACTCCTCCGGCGGGGAGTTCAGTAGCCCACCACACACCACGTCGCGGTCGTCGTATACGTAGACCGCAGTCCGGTCGGCGGCCAGCTCGCTGACGGCCGAGGCGACGCGTGCGGACGAGATGGGGACGGCGCCGCTGATCGTCTCGGACCCGGAGATCTTGCGCCCGAACCTCAGATTGTCGACCGCGAGCCTGGCGAGCGTGCGGTCGGTGAAGAGGTCTGCGAACTCCACGCGGTACGCCATTACGCCAACCGGTAAGTGAGTTGGGCGATGAACCAGTTGCCGGTGGACCAGGTCGCGGGGATGCCCGGACCGACCAGGCCGCCGCCCGCGTCCACCAGGACCAGGCGTGATGAGGTCACGGAGTACTGGGTGTAACAGACCATCGACCGGACGACGCCCGCCGTCACGGAAAGCGCAGAGCCGGTATGGCCTTCATTCCCCGAGGTAACTGCGGCGGCGAACGGCAGACCGAAGAACCAGGGAGCGGCGCCGCCGCTCGTGGTCGTAGATCCCCACGTCTGGTTGATCCGGACCGTGCACGTCTTGCCGATGACCATGTACTCGGCGGTACGCGATCCGTTGCCGAGGCTGGGCGCCGCGCCGGAGATCGCATCCCAGGTCGCGCTGTACGACGTCCACTCACCCTGCGTCTTCCAGGCCGAGCCGTCCCACCACTCCAGGCCGGTCGGCGTGTGTCGGTACTGGCCCACGTAGGAACCGGACCAGGACGGGCCGCCCTGCGGCATGATGCCGCCGACAGCAACAGTCGGGATCAGGCGGGACGTTCGTGCGGCCGACCAGCCCGGGTTGCTCTGGACACCGCCGTTGCCCGTGGACACGCCCGCCGGGACGCGGACCTCCCACAGCGGGATCGACGCCGCAGGAACGGACGGGACCGTGGGGACGGCCGCAGGCGTGCCCTCTCGCTTTTCGATCACCGCAACGGTCGAGCCCGATGCGTCGATGAAGTTGTCGTAGATCCGCAGGACGAACAGGTCGATCCTGGGGTTCGTGGCGTGACCGGCGCTCAGTGTGAAGGTCTCGTCGGCGTTCGTCGCCACCGGATACGCGCCCTGCGCGGTGGTGCCCTGGACGAACGCCCGACCCGTGGTGATCTTGCACTGCATGGCGGACACCCCGACGAGGTCCCAGCCGCCGCCCGGGATCACGCCCGACCTCGAGGTGAGCGCCCCGGTGGGAGTCATCGCCCCCGACAGCGCAAGGCGCGTGTCCTCGCGGGTCTGGCCATCGGACACGGTGCGTGGCAGGAGCCAGGCTGCGCGCGTGCTCATGATGCTCCTACAGGTAGGCAGACCGCCACGTCACGGACACGGCAGCAGGATCGGACCCGGACTCCGGGCGAAAGGACAGCAAGTTCGAGCCGGGAACCAGGGCGAACCACTCCGGCAGGGTCGACCGCGGCGTCACCGTGTAGTCCCGGTTCGCCGTGCCGTCGAGGAGCACGCTCCCCTGGCGCGTGTCCACGATCAGCCGCTCACTCGCCGCCAGGGTGATGTCGAACTCCAAGACCAAGCCGGTCGCGGCGTTCGTGAGCGAGGGCTTCGTGCAGGGCCCGGCGATGGTAATCACCGGCGGTGTGGACTCCGTGCCGGCGTTAACCGCCTCCAGGTCGCCGGAGGTGCCCTCGGTGCCCCAGTCCAGTACATCCACCGACCCGGCCGTCACCCAGTCCAGGCGGTCGATCGAGGACACCGCCGTGTACATCAGACCCTGCGACCGCGCGGGCACCACGGCCAGCGCGGTGACCTCGGTCGGCGAGTAGCGCCGCGGATCCGACGCGATGAACTGCAACGGCAGCTCCAGCTCGCCCGCGCACATCCACGTCGTCGACAGCGCCTCCGAGACCCGCGTGTTGATGCGCGCCCCGCACGTCAGGGTCTCCCCGAGCATGCGAATCGTCAGCTCCTGCTCGTCCCGATGGAGCCGAGTCGCGAGCTGCAGAGCGCGCAGGAGTTGCAGGCCCGTGCGGCCGAGTGGGTCGTTGTCGGGGTGGATCGACACCGGGACCGTAACGATCCGCGCCGACGAGAACCTCGCCCCCGCGAACACGCCGTCGGAGGCCGGCATCGGAGTGTCGGCGGTATCGAAGGAAGGCAGATCCTCCCAGCCCTCGATGCCCGCCGACGTGACGATGTACGGCGTCCCCGGCCCCAGCAACAGCGTGGGTCCGACCTGCACTTGGTTGTCGGCGGTGATCAGTGCACCCGTCACGGGCCCACCCCCCTACGGCCACGAGCACGCGCCAGCACGCGCGCCTCTTCCATGAGCCGCCGCGGGTCATCGTTCGCCGCCGCGTAGTAGTTGCCGATTAGCGGAGCCTCACGACCCGGCGAGGCCGGGTTCACCGACTGGTCGGCACCGCGCCTCGCGAGTGTGATCAGCGCCCGGTTGACCTGCTCGGTGTAGACCTGCTCCTGCCTGCCCGTCCCGTTGTAGGCCAGCGTTACCCCGGGCTCCAGCGGGCCGCCCGAGTCATACAGCTTCGGCACGATGCCGCCCATTGCGTAGCCGCCGGGCCGGTCGTAGGCCCGCGACAGCGAGCCGTACTGGGCGAGGGCGTACTGCATGCTCGCGAATACGTTCGCCAAGGGCGCGGTGCTGACGCCGTACATCATCGGCGGCGTGTTCTTGAACGGACCTGCGTACCGCCTGTACGTCGGGCCGATGACCTGCATCAGGCCGACGCTCGGCGTGCCGGCGTACCAGTTGCTGTCCCAGCGGTTGACCACGTTCGGGTCGCCGCCGCTCTCCTGGTTCATCCGCCGCAGCGTCGTCGACAGCAGCGAGGCCGGCTGCCCGACCATTGCGAGTGCCTGCTGCACGACCGGCGCCCACCGGAGCACACCGGCGCCGGCGACGTCGCCTCCCAGCAGTTCGGGCGAGACGTACCGGCGGACATCCGTGACGTTCGCCATGGGCGACGGGCCGACGACGTCACCGGGCTTCGGCGCGTCGTAGATCCAGCCGGACTTCAAGAAGAAGCCGACGTGAGACGGGCTCTGCCCGCCGAAGTGCTCGAACACCAGGTCGCCCGGCCGTGCCTGGGACATCGGGATGGAACGACCCTGCGTGACCTGGTCGTAAGTCGTGCGGCCCATCGGATAGTTCGCCGCATGCTGATACGAGTACGACGTCAGTCCGGAGCAGTCGAACGCGCCCGGCCGATCACCGCCCCACACATAGGGCGTGCCTTCGAACTGTCGGGCATACCCCAGGACCTTGCCTGGGTTGCCGCCCATAAGACCGCCGAACAGTCCGGTCATCTGGGCGTAAATCTGGTCCTCGCCGCGTAGCTTGTCGATCAGCGAGTCGATGCCCTTGGTGGGGATCGCACGGGCCAGCTTCGACCAGTCGTTCTGGCCGGGAATCAGGTTGATCATCGCCTTGATCGGCTTGAACCCCTGCTCGGCCGCAGCAGCAAGGCCACCGCGAGCCAGTTCGCCGAGACCCTTGATCACATCGCCCGGTGACGGGATCTTGCTGATGCCCGACTTGACGCTGTCGACGATGCCGCCCCAGGAGAACGCCCCGCCGTAGCGCATCTCGGACAGCCACTGCGCGGCTCGCGCAACGCCACCGGAGCGGGCCATCGCGTTGCCCGTGTGCACCCAGTCCTCGCCGAGCGCCCGGGTCAACTCCGGTCGCAGGATGGCCTCTCCGCCGCCGACGGCGATCATCGTGGTGTCGACACCCGGGGTGTATCCGGGAACCACACCACCCGTCGCATAGGCGACATCCGGCAGGTGAGGCAGGCTCACCACGTCGGCGACCTTGTCCCAGACCTTCTTGATCCCGCCCGTGTAGACACGGTCGATCACAAACTTCACCGGCGCCTCGGCAACCGACTTGAGCCCGTCCCAGGTCTTTTCGACGGCAGACTTCGTGTTCGTGAACGCCGTCTCGATCCCGCTCAGGACCTTGGAGACCGCACTCCCGATCTTGTCGAACGTCGGCTTGATGCCCTTGTCGTGCAGCCAGGTCGCCCAGTCCGACAAGCTTCGGAAGGCCGACACGCCCAGGTCGATCGCAGGCTTGATCATCCAGTCGTAGACCCAGCGGATCACGGCACCGATCGCCTCGAACTGCGGCCGGATCATCTCCCGGTACAGCCACTCGGCCCGGTCACCGATCCACGCGAACCCGTCCGTGATCCAGCCGACGACCGGACTGATCGCCTTGTCCCAGAGCCACTCCGCGGCTGCACCGATCGCGTTGAACGCAGGACGGATCCCGTGCTCCCACGCCCATGTCGCGCCGGCGGACAGCGCCATCCACGCCAGCAACAGAGGCGTGATCAGCACCGTCAGGACGATCGCCGCGAGGATGCGGGCGCCGATCGAGATGGCCTCGAACGTCGGCTCCAGCACGACGCGCCACATCCACTCGGCCCCGGCCGCGAGCGCCCGCCACCCGACGATCAGGGCATCGACGATCGGCCGGAGGGTGTGGTCGTAGGCCCACTTCAGGCCCGCCACGATCTCGTCCCAGTAGATGACGATCAGACCGATTGCGGCGATAACCGCAGCAATCGCCAGCACATACGGATTCGCGAGCGACGCCGCATTGATGGCAGCGATGGCGATGGATACCGCACGGAATGCGATGGCCGCCATAAAGAGCCACTGGACGGCCGCTGGAGCCTCGCGCGCGATCCAGGAAATCGCGTTGCCGAAGCCCTCGATCGCCGCGAGGATCGGGCCACGGAAGGGGTCGAGCGCGTTGCTGACGTCGGCAAACGCCCGCGCTAGGGACGACAGGGCCGCCCCGAGGGCGGGGGCGTTCCGGGCCGCGTTGTCCAAGAATTGCTCGAACGCCGGATTGCCCCGGAGGTTTACGCCCCAATTCGCGAACCGACCTGTGATCCTTTCCATTCGATTCGCGATGGAATCCATGTGCGGCAAAAAGGCGCCGATAATTCCGGCAATTCCCTTGAATACGTTGCCGAAAGCAACGCCGGTCCCCTCCATCGCCCGGGGCATGGCGACGACCAAGTCCTGCTTGAACTGGATCCACCACGGGCTCTGGAACGAGCGGCTTGCCCGATCCATCAGCCGGCCCATGCCGTCGGCCGCCGCCAGGACCATCGGGGTCAGGGCCGGGAGCGACCGCAGCAGGCCGTCAAGGAAGCGGGTGAACAGTGGCATGACGGTCGGCGAGAGGCTGTCCGACCACTGCTTGAACCCGTCCTTGAGCCTCAGAACCGAGTCGTAGGTCGCGCGGGTCGCCGGGTTCATGTCGGCGAGGGCGCGCTTGTACTTGTCCGCGGCGGTAGCCGCGGCGTTCATTCCGTTCGCGCCGCTCTCCGCCGCCGCTGCCGCCGAGAGTTGAGCCGAGGCGATACCCCGCTGAGCCGACCTGATCTGGTCGGCCGCCTGCACCGCCACCTCGGCCACGTGCTGCTGGGCGTCCGCCACACCCTGCTGGGCCTTGGCGATCGAACGGGCGCCCTCGGTCTGGGCCTTCGCCGCGTCGACCTGCGCGTCCTTGACCGTGCGGGTCGCGTCGACCACGCCGCCCTGGGCCTGGGACAGGCGAGTCTGAGCCTGGGCAACCAGTTCCGAGCCGTCGACACCCGCCTTGTTCGCGGCGGCCACCTGGGCTTGGAGCCGCACATGCTCCTTGCCCTGGTCCTTCAGGTGCTGGACGGCCTGGTCGTAGGTGAGCTGAGCCTCGTCACGCTGAAGCTGGGTGGCCTTCTTGTCCTTGAGCGTCTTCTGCAGGTCCAGCTCGGCCTGCTGAAGCCGGAGTGTCGCGGCACGCTGGTCGAGTTCGGAGTTCGCCAGTCGGTCGTTAAGGTCCTGCAGTTCCTCGGCGGCGTCCTTGCGGGCCTGCGTCAGGTCGAGCTGTGCGATCCGGGCGTCCTCCTGCGCGGACGCGAGCTTCCGCTCGGTCTCGCTGACGCGCACGACCGCCTGGGCGTTGCGCTCGGCCGCCTGAGCCTGAGCGTCTGCAACACCCTCCTGGGCGGTGGCCACAGCGCGCAGAGCCTGCGTCCGCTGGGTCGCCGCCCGCCGGTATGCCTGCGTCAGCGACTGCTGGGCGCCCTCCATCTGCATGGCCTGCTGAGCAGCCTGGATCGCCTCTTGGGCGCCACTCCGGCCCGCCTTCTCCGACGCGGTCGAGGCGGCATCGGAAGCTGCCTTCTGAGCCTGCAATGCGCCAGCGATCTTCATGACCGCAGGCACTGCGACCAGGGCCAATGAGCCGAACCCGACGGCTGCCGTCACGGTCGCGGCGGTCAGTGCGCCCAGCGCGGCCGCCGTCACGCCGATCGCCGGTGGGACGACCAGCGCTCCGGTGATCGCGATGAGCCCCAGGATGTTGCTCATCGCGCTGCCGGTGTTGACCTCGATATTGATGCGCTTGTGGTCGAGGATGTCGGCCTGGACCTGCACAGCACGAAGCTCGTTACGAGCGGTCCGCGAATTCACGCGGATGTCGAGGTCGATGTCCTTGTCGCGCGCCAAAACAGCCAGTTCTGCCCTGATCATGTTGATCTTGGCTTGAGCCGCGCCGGCGTCCATGTCGATGCCGATGCGGACATCGCGGATCAGGTCGAGTTCCGCGCGCAGACCCTGGAGGCGAGCGCGCGCAGGATTCGTGTTCGCATCGATGTTGATGTTCGGCAGCGACTCCTGAGCTGCCTGGACCGAAGCCCGGAGCCTCGCTCCGAAGCTGCCGTCCGTTTCGAGCTTGACCTCCCACGGCCGCAGGGTCGCCAGGCGGATCTGCTCGCGCATCCGCTCCAGCTCGGCGATCGCTGCATTTGTGTCGACCCTGACCTGCACGTTCGGCGAGATCGCGCCGATCCGGCGGAGCTGCTGCTCGATGTCCTCGGCCTCGGCGCGGGCGGCCTCGGTGTCGATGTCGATACCGATGCGCTTGTCCCGTAGGGACTCCAGGCGCACTCGCAGCGCCTGCAAGTCGCTGTCGGCTTCGGAGGTGTTCGCCCCCACCTTGATGTCCGGCAACGACCGCAGGGCCGCTTCCAGCCTGGTCCTCATCTGGCGCCCGAACGCGCCGCCGGCGTCGCCGCCGGCCTTGCCCGCCTGGACGGTCGCCAGCTTGCCCTCGACGCGGATCGGTTCGGTGAGCGAGCCGCGGATGCCCTCGCGAATCCGACGGCCGATCAGGTCCCCCGCCTCGCGGCCGACCCGGTCCGCGTCCGGCAGGATCTGTGAGGCGAGGCGGGCGTAGATGTCCCTGGCGTTCGGAACGACGTCGACGCCGACCGAGCCGATGGGGATGAACGGGGGCATGGTCACCCCCATCAGCTATGTCGGTGTGGTCGCGGTCCCGGTCGCGTCGATCCGGGCCTTCATCGCCGCACGTCGCGCGGCCTTCTCGTCAGGCGTCTCGGGCGCCTTGGCGTCCGGCTCGGGAGTCACACCCGGGCGCCGGATCGGTGGGATGTCGAGTGGCTCGCCGCCACCGGCCTGGACGGTCGCGTTCAGGATCTGACCGAGCCGATCCGCGACCAGAGCGATCAGCATCTCCACCTGCGACCAGCGCGCATCCTCGGGACGCCGGCCCGAATTGCCGACCATCTCGGCGAGCACCGTGTCAGGGATGCTCGCCCGCAGCGCGGTCTGCCACCGCGACTCCATGGGCAGTTGGTCCAGGAGGTCCCGGACCCGGCGCCACGTCAGGCGCCGTCCCGGAAGGGACAGCTCGCGAAGGTCTATTTGGTACGTCGCTTGGAAGTCGGCCTCTGCTTCTTTGCGGTGCGCTCGGAGGCGCGCCGCGAGGCCCTGGATTCCGGGACTGAGATGTCGTGGTGGTCGTTCCAGTCGCCGATGATCTTGTTGATCGCCTTGTTCGGCAACTTGTGCTTGCAGAACTCTTCGTACTGCTCCTCGCCCAAGAGCAGTTGCAGCAGCGGTCGCATGTCTGCCTGGTTCGTGGAGGCGCTGGCCCGGCTGTTCTCCTGCCAGTCGAAATCCTCGGGCGACAGCAGGGTGTACAAGACGCCGCCCACCGTGAAGGTGAACGGAATCCCCTCGTCTTCGTCGGCTGCTTCGTTCAGCCACACGTCCAGGTCGAGGATGGGTTTTTCGTCCTTGCCGTCGACCTCTCGGTTGACGACCTTGCCTTCGATCGCGTCCATGCGCGGACCTGGCCTTTCTCCTGCGCGGACCGGTGTCGTAGAGGTGGGCGGGCCGGGTCCGCGCAGAAGCGACCCGCCCACCAGTCAGGGGTCAGACGAGACCCGGGGTACCGCCGCCCGTGGTGGTCGTCACCGTCACCGTCGGAGTCGTGCCGCCGGTCAGACCGGCGCTGGACGCCGTCATCTGCGTCACATTCGTGCCGGACAGTGCACCACCGAAGGTGACCACGATTGGCGTACCCGGCAGGGCGCCGCCCGTCGTGGTGACGTCCGAAGTCCCGATGTTCGAGAGCGCGACCAGAGCGGTCTTCACCTGCGCGGCGGTGGCGTTGTACGGGATGCCCGCGGTGGTCTGCGAGTCGTAGGTGAGCGTGAACGTGCCGCCGGTCGGAGTGCCGGTGATGGTGACCGTCTGCACCTCGGACGTGAAGAACGCGCCCACGTCCGCGCCCGCGAGGTCGATCAGCGTGGACACGGCCGGAGTCCCGTTCGCGCCCGGGTAGCCGGTGATGGTCAGCTCGATGTTCGTGTAGTCGTCGGTCGGGTTGTTGTCCGAACCGCGGCCGGTAACCTCGCCGGTCGACATGTACCGCCACAGCTTCTTGCCGCCGGACTCCTCCGAGCAGTACAGGAACGTGTATCGGTGGCGGCTCGGGCGGTCGGGCAGGTCGTAAGCAATGATCCCGCTCGCGCCCGGCGCGAGAGTCGTCAGCGACACGTTGTCGTACAGGGCCCGGACCAGCGGGTTCATGGCCTCCTCGGCCGTGAACTTCATGGTCCGGTCGGCCTTGGTGATCTTGGTGGCGATCGGACCCAGGCTGCCGGCCGCCTCCAATTCCTTCCGCTCCTCGTTCGGCGTCCACTCGCCGCCCGACTTGGCCATCCACCCCAGGCACACCCAGGGTGCGGTGAGCGCGGTGAAGTCGGTCGGCTTCGGAGTCCCGAGCGGTGCGACGAAGACCAGGAAGTCATCGGCGCCGTAGGCAAGATCGGCGTTTCGGGTATCGGTCATACGTCACTCACTCCATGGGTGACTGAGCCCCCTGCGCGGGAGGCCAGGCGGAAGAAGGGGTCAGTCAGCCGGTAGCGACCGGCCGGATGGCCGTCGCATACGTGGCCTGAGTTCTGTTCACGTTCGGGTTGTCGTAGGGCAGCCACTGCGGCCCGATCGGACACCCCACGGTCTGTACGCGGCCACCCGCGGCGGTCACACCAGGCAGGTGATGCAGCATCAGATCCTGGACACGGATCGCCAACTCGACCGCGAGCAGACGCGAGGTGTCGTAGGTGTAGATGTAGAGCAGCGGCCCGTCGGAGAACCGCAGCGTCGGACCGCCCACGCGCTCGACCTGCACCACGGGCAGGATCTGCTCCAGGTCGGCCGGTGTGTTCGTGACGACGCGGATCGGATCCAGGAGCCCGCGCAGCCAGCCGGTGACCAGTAGTTCGGCGTTCACCATCGGCCGGGATTTCACGTCGCCGCCGCGATTGCGCAGGCCCGCTGCAGGGTGTGCCTGGCGTTGATGCGGACGTTGCCGAACTCGACCCCGAGGGCATGGGGTGCGGTGTTGATCAGGCTGATCTGGGCTCGGGGTTGCGACCCGTGCCGCCGGGTTCGGGTGATCCAGTGCGAGCGATCCACCACCCGCCACGACCGCTGATACAGCCCGGGATGCTTGTCCTCAGGCGGTACACCCACCGGCGACACGGCCTCGGCAATGGGCTTGAGGTGGGTCTCGGTAATCGTCCGGATCCCCGCGATCATCTGCGGAGATGCCAGCAGCGCCGAGACGCCGGACGGATAGAGCCTGAATGTTGCCATGTCAGCCGGTCACCGCCTTCAGCTTGGCCTCGCAGTGGTGGAACCCGGCGCGCGTGAACACCGGCGCCGGCATGCCGTCGACCTCGAACACGGTGGTCCGCCAGGTGATGCGGTCGCCCGCCCCGATGCCGTCGGTGTTGCAGATCAGCAGCCAGGTCCACGACACCATCTGGTTCGACCCGATCCCCGAGAGCTGGCCCGAACTGCCCGAGCCGTCCTCGGTGGTGCTGAACTGCTGCACCCACGCAGGGATCGAGATCCCCGTCGACCAGGTCCGTACGTCGTTGCCCAGCGCGTCCTGGGCCATTGTTGGCATCTGCCACAGGACCGTGTGCGGCAGGAGGTCCGCCCCGATCACCAGCACCCCCGGGGAGGCGACCAGATCGGACCCTCGTCCGCGCAGATCACCGAGTAGGCGGCATCGCCGTCGCCCATCGAATCCCCGAGCAGAGAGGCCAACTCGCCGTCGGTGAGGTACAGGCCGCCGGCCTCGCCGAGCGTCTCCGAGTACTGGCCGATCGTGCGCTGCCTGTAGCCGCCCGGATTGGTGATTGCCCGTCTCGCGATGACCACCGTCATCGCCAGGGCGACACCGGGATCCGGAGTGAACCCTCGGGGAAGCCGGGATCGGATGAGTGCGGATGCGTCGTCGAGGGTGGCCTGGACCTTGGCCGCGTCCGCGCCCGTCACCGGTCCAGATCGGGCCGCGTACTGCTCGACGGTCGCGAACGCGGCCACTCAGCCCTCCCGAGCAGCGTCGACCGCGGCGATGATGTCCTCCCGGGACGCATCGTCCGCGACGGTCACACCCCGCGCGGAGGCATACTCCGCCCACGCGGACTTACCCGACCCGGGGCCGGACCGCGGAGGCTCGACCGGCCCGTCACCGGCCGGGCCGGCCGCCTGCACGGCCGGAGACTTGCCGTCGTCCGACCACACCTTCGGGTTCTTGACGTGCTCCTCGGCCCACTCCGGCATCGGATCACCCGGAGAGAAGACCTGGCTCTTGCCGTCGCCGTTGTCGACGTGCACGAACGCGGTGAACTGCTTGCCCATGATCAGCCTCCTCAGGCCACGTCGGCGACGAAGGTGAGATCGGGATTGGCCAGGACCGGCAGCACGATCGCCGCCGCCTTGGTCCACAACGCCGGGGACTCCTCGACGCGGTACACACCCGACACGATCCCGGCCTCCTCGCCCGCGCCCAGGCTGTAGCCCCCGTCGAGCGCCTCGACCGTGGTGCCCCAGAACGTGCCGCCCAGCTCGGACGAATCCGACGGCAGGAACAGCACCTTGTCGTCCGGGATGAACCGGGTGGCGACGCCGCCGCTCTTGTACTGCGCGTCGTAGGTGCGGATTTCCGGAAGCCCGAAGACCGACAGGGTCGCGTGGACGCTCGCCTCGGACACGATGTCCGGCGAGCCGTTCACGGTCCCCAGCAGGGTGCGGATCTCCGCGTTCCGCAGGAGGTACGCCAGCACCCGACGCGACGTCAGGATGACGCCCGGCTCCTCGCCGGTCGTCGCGACGTAGGTGTCCCGCCACGACAGCAGGTCGACGATCGGTGTTGCCGACGCCACGGTGGACCACGGGATCGCGGCCGACACCGAGTGCGCGGCGCTGCGTCCGAAGTCGACCGTCGCCTTGACGCCGTTCTCGTCGATCACGACCTGCCCGGTCACCAGCGCATCGGCGCGGGCCTTCTCCACGCGGGTCGCGATCTCGCGGACGATCTTCTCGGCGTCCGACAGCAGACCGTTGGTGATCTCGTCGTTCGCCGCGTGCCGCAGCCGCAGCCGGTCGTACTCGCCCAGCCGCATCTTCCGGCTGATCGGCGGGAGTTCGCCGGTTACGCGCGTGATGCCCTCGCGCCCGGAGATGCTCGCCTCGGTGTCGTAGCTCCGGTACGGCGCCGCCTCCAGGAGGCTGCCGCCACCCCGGTTGAACCGGAAGATCAGGTCGTCCACCTGCACGCTCGGCAGGTACTGCGACAGCGTCAGTCGGTTGATTTCGAGATCCCGCAGCGACTCACGCGCGTATCCGGTGAGGTCCGACGGGAGGATGTATTCGGTGTTCAGGAACATCTGCTACCCCCCTCAGAGGAACTGGATACGGCCGGCGACGTCGACCTGACCGGCCGAGTCGACGGGGAACGGGAGCTTGGCCGAGACGACCTTGCCGTGGTCCAGCAGTGCCGCCGGGATCGTGGTGTTCGTCGAGTTCGACGTCGGTGCCGCGACCGCGCAGAACAGGAACCCCGCGAGCGTCTCCAGGCCGCCCAGCGACGGCTCCGCGCCACCGGCGGTCCCGGTGGCGATCACGACAGCGGGCGAGCTGCCGCCGGTCAGGGATGCGCCCGACGCGGTCATCGCGGCCACGTCCGTGTAGGCCAGCGTCCCGCCGAACGTGACGGTCACCGCAGTGCCGGGCAGCGGGCCGCCCGTGCAGGTCACATCACCGACGCCGATGTTGCTCAGCGCCTCCAGAGCCGCCTGGACCACGGCCGCCGATGCGTTGTAGGCAATCGCCGCGGTGGTCTGGCCGCTCCAGGTCAGCGTGAACGTGCCGCCGGTCGGGCCACCGGTGATCGTGACCGTCTGCACCTCGGACGTCTTGGGCGCATACGGTCCGTACAGTCCGGTCGCGGTCACCTTCCCAAGCGGGATTCCGCTCGGGAAGTACCCCGACGGGTAGTGCGTGTTCGCCGTGAACTTCGAGACGTCGAGCGTGATGCTCCGCGCCGCTTCGGTGCCGTGCTGGGACCCCAGCCAGGACTGATCGTCCTGCCCCCAGGTCTCGGTCCTCAGGCTGAGGTCCATGCCTTCTCCTTGATCGTCAGGTCTTGTTGTGCCGCTCGGCGTACAGATCCCGCCCGGCGGCGACCGACCCCGTGGATCGGTCCTTGCTCGTACTGCGCGGGCCCTGACCCGCCGTCACATGCCTGCGCTCGTCCACCGGAGGAGCCGCCGGAGCGAAGCCCTCGATCAGCGCGGCCACCCTGTCGGCGTCCACCGCGCGGTCATCGCCCACCAGACCGGACAGGTCCATCAGGTCCAGAGCCGCCGCCGGCACCACCACGCCAGCCGTGGCCGCCGCCGCGACCACCGCCAGACGCCCGGTACTCGACCGCCACTCGGCACTCGCCTCGGTACGACCGGCCTCCTTGGCCTCCGCAAGGGCGCGCTCCTGATCGGACAGGCCCTGCTTGCGAAGCTCCTCGAGATCCTTCGCAGCCTTCGAGTTCGCCTTCGCCTGGTCCTCGTGCTTGCGCGCGAGGGCCTTCCACTTCTCCGCCTCGGCCTGCCAGTCGGCAGTCGACTCGGTCGGCTTCGGCGGCTCGACCGGCTTCGGGTCGCCGACGGAAGGCGTGTCGCCGCCCGGGTCTCCCTCGCCAGAGCCGCCCGCAATCGGGTAGATCGGCCGGCCGTCCTTGCGGTAGGCCAGCACCGTGCCCGGGGCGTGCGTGAGCAGGGTGATGCGCTGCATGTGTGCTCCCATGTCGGGTGTGCCGCGCCCGTGTCGGGCAGCGGAAGCTCAAGAGGCGGAAGTGCCGCCGAGATCGTCGGGGCCGGTGAAGTGCTGGTCACGACGGGACAAGACCGGGCCCAGTTCGCCGTGATCGTTCGTCACGATCAACTGCCGGTAGTCCGGCGTGCGACCACCGCGGTCCGCCTCGAAGCCTGCGTCCGTGACCGCCTGGTGCACGCGCTCCAGCAGCACCGGATCGATGATCTGACCCGGATCCCGAGTACCGGGGATCGGCTCAACAATGCAGTGACACTGCGGATGGATCGCGGCCAGATCCTGGCGCCGGTAGCGCTGGGTCGAAGCAACCAGGCACAACAAGCAGTTGCGGGGGCCCGTTGGGACACGCTTCCAGCCTGCCGCACCCGGCTGACCCGCAATGGCCTGCCGCGACGCGTGCGTCCGCGCCAACTGCAAGTCCGTATCCGCGAGCACCGTCGCCCGGCGCCCGGCCTCGCCGAGCGCCTGGTCGAACGACTTGCCGTTCTTCAGGTCGGTCCAGAGCTGCACGTAGGGCCGCTCGTAGACGGCCTGCGTGGGCACGCCTCGCAGATCCTCCGGCAGCTCAATCCCCACCGGCTCGAATGCCTCGCCGGTCTGCTCAGCCAACGACGCCGCGATGTACCGGTCTGTAAGCGCCGCCATGTACTGCTGCGAACCGATGATCGTCGGCGCCACCGTCGACGAGAACCAGGCCGCGTCCGGGCGGTTCCAGGCGGACCTCAACATGAATGCCCGCCCGATGTAACCCAGCAGGCCGGCCCGCAAGTTGATGCTCGCTGCGATGTACGCCGCAGCCGCCGACACCTGCACCGCCCGCGGCGGCGCCGGAGTCGTCACGCCCCATCCAGGCTGAAGTCAGGCAAGGCGAGCTGCTGCGGAGGAGCGGGCTGACGCGCGGCCTGCTCGGCGCCGGCCCTCAGCATCGTCTCGCCTGCGGCACCCGCCTCGATGCGCTTGATCCGCTGAGGAGACTCGCCCATGTTCTCGGCGAGGATCCCCAACGGGTAGCCGACCGCCTTCAGCTTCGTGGCCATGTCCGCCAGTACCGCAGGATTCAGCGACCGCGGATCCTGCCACCGAATCTCGTGCGACGTGAAATCTCGGTCGTCACCGGCGACGACCGCACACAGGCCGAGGACATCCTCGTGCTGCTCGCCGAAGTGCGTCCGGTGCTCGCCGATCTTCGCCTGGTGGTTACCGTCCAACGCAACCACCGTTTCGGTTGCGATGTTCACCAGTTCGTTGACGACCGCGTAGGTCGGCGTGTTCGTCTGCACGAGCAGGTCACGAATGTCGACATCGTGGCACTTCAAGTACCCCATCAAGTCCGTCTGGCTGAACTCGCCGAACTTCGCATCCGGGTTCTCGCTCACCCACAGGGACGCCGGATCCGGAACGAACGGATTACCGTCCGGGACCTTCTTCGGCACCATCATCGGCAGACCGGTCTCCGCATCGAAACCCGGCACCATCTCGACCCTCGTCGCGAACTTGTGCCCGGTCAGAGTCCGTTGGCGAAACGCCGAATACCGCCCCGCCGTCATCCGGTTCAGAACCCCGAGGTTGATCCGATTCTGGGCCGGGATTCCCGCCCAGAACTCGGGCAACGGGTCCTCGCCCAGCTCGGGCCGGCACTGGAACGCCACGAACGCCGGCCGGTTGAAGTCGTGCCCTATGAACGTGCCCGACTCCCACGTCTTCGCCGAGATCGAGAACCGCCGCCCGGCCTGCTCGCGCCGGTACTCGGTACGACCCGCCTTCAGTGACACCGTCGCACGCGCTTCCCTCGCGACGTCGTCGTACCAGACCTTCAGGGCGGCGATGACCTCGCCGGTGGCAGGGTCCGTCTCCACGATGCAATCCCGTGGATGCTCAACCGTGATCAGCGGCTCGCCCGGACGATCAGGATGTTCACCGACCTGGAGATACGCCTCACCGAAGATCAACGCTGTTCGGTACAACTGCTTCTGCTTGCTGTCCATCTTGTTGGCCTGCCACCACTGCCAGGCGGCGTCATCGGCCTTGCCCTTAGCGTCCGTGACCCCGATGGCCAGGAGTCGGAACACCGAGGCGTCGACCACCATGGCCAAGAAGTTCGTGCGGCTGTTCTTCTGGAAGTCCCGATACGCCTGGGCGGCCTTCGCCGGGCCGTTCGGCAGCGGGTGCTCGCCCGTGTACCAATCCCAGTACTCGTCGAGCAGCGCGCGCCGCGCCCACAACTTCCGACTCAGCCGCAGAAGCCACCAGTCCGCACTGCCGGGTTCGGGGTCGTTCAACGGCACCACGCCACCCCCTCACCAATCAGAACGTCCAGCCGAGTGATTCCTCTTGAGCCGCCAACACGCCTGCGGCGATGGCCGCCAAGCGGGCCTGATACGCCAACACCGAGGCGACGATCGCGTCGATCTTGCGTGGCGAGTCCGGGTGCTCCTTCGCGATCTGCAGACCGGACCTCGAGGCCCGCCGGCGGGCGTTGAGCGCATGCCGCGCCAGAACCGACGAGCCGTCATGCGTCAGCTCGCGCTCGATCACCGCCGAGTGGAACTTCTCCAGGGCCCGGACGATGAGGATCGACCTGCCGCCGGTCATCCACCACTCGATCGGGTGGGCGACCGTTGCCTTGACCTTCAGGCCCGCACCCCAGCGGGCCTCCCAGTCGGCAACGTGTCCCTCCCACTTCGCCGGGTCTGCGAAGAACCCGACGACGTGGTACCGCTCGAACGTCTCGGCCACCACGGCCAAGACCTCCGGGACCGGCACCGACCAGTCCGTGCCGGCCGGCCCGTCGGGTTGCTCCCAGATGTGGATCGGGAACACGTGACCGTCGGATACCCGGCAGCCCATCAAGGCCGTCGCGTCCGTGACGCCGCGAGTTCGCTTGCGTGATCCGTCGAACCCGAGCGTGATCATCTCGCCTGCGAGCACGCGCTTCTCGGGCGCCGCGCACCCCGACCACTCGGGCTGCGTGAGCCACGCGTCCGTCGCGTGCGTGATCTGGTTCAGGAAGTCCGCCCGCATCACCTGCGGATCGTTCGACAAGTCCCAGAAGTCCGCCGCGATGATCTCGATGGGCGACCATCCGGGAGCACACGCAGGCTGGTGCAGCACACATCCGGCGTCGGTGTCAGCCGAGTCCCCGTAGGCGTACCGCAAGCCCGTGATCAGTGAATCCCGGTCGGTGACATCCGTTTCCGGTGGCGCCTCACGATGGTCGTACAGCAACCCCTTGGTCTTCGCTCGGCCTTCCTTGATGGCCGCCGCATACGCCGCGGTCGTCTCGGCCACCGAGTCCTCGCCGGGCGTGTACGCGTTCGGCGACTCGATGGTGGAACCACCGAGCTTCGTGGCGTTGTCGCGCATGCGCTGCGCGAGCCGCACGCCGCCGTTCGAGACCTTCCACTCCTCGGTCTGGTCGAGGATCGAGTGGATCGCGCGGTTGCCCTTGACGGAGGACGCCGACGACGTGATCGGCGCGATCCTGCCCTTGGGTAGCGCGACGAACGAGTCCATCGGCTCCAGGCCGGGATACGCGTCGATCACCGGGCCCTCGCGGAGCATCTCCAGCAGCGGCGTCCACGAGTTCTGCGTCTGCATCTCCGACACCGCGGCGACCTGCACCAGCGGCGTTCGCACCGACGACCAGGGCTTGCCGACCGGTTGACCCTGAGCGTCCCAGCCCTCGAACAGCACCGGGCCCAGGGCCTCCGCGCAGGCGATAGCCGCGAGGAACGGGGACTTGCCCCACCCGCGGGGGCGGGAGATCACGCCGCGGCGGATGACCCGCCGGCCGGTATGCGGGTCGAGTTCGTAGAACCGCAGGATGAACTCGGCCTGCTCGCGCGTCGGCACGAACGGCTCGTACTCCGTCCGGTCCGGCGCGGCCAGCATCGCCGTGATCCAGTCCAGTACCTCGTAGCCCAGCGTCGGCAGCTCACCCGGTTCGGACGGCCGCCACGGCATCAGTCATCCGACGCGGCAGGCGGCAGCACGTGCAGCGATCCGTACCGGTCACGGGACGACGGAGCAATCGGCCGCCGCGAGTCGACCTCGTCGGCCTGCGCAAACTGCATCCGCAGCCGCGCGCGGTCCTCCATCGTGGCCCCGAACTTCGCCACCCGAAGCCGCAACTCCGGCGCCACCGACAGATCGCCCGTCCACACCTTCGCGTGGATCAGCGCCGTGTCGAGAAGGAACTCCCAGTCGGTCGAGCTGAAATGCTCCGCCTGAGGCGACGCCTTCCAGGTCTCCCACCAGTGGATCGTGCGCTCCGGCCACTCGTACTCGACCAGGCCGTCCTCGCCCTGGATGCCGAAGCTCGGCAACTCGGGCGCCTCGGCCCGCTCGAACCGCAGGATGGTCTGCGGGATCGGATCCTTGTTGCCGCGTGCCCGCCTATTCGACGGCTTCGGCGGCGGCCCCATGCCGGCCATGTCGTACCTCCCGTGTCGGGACGGCAGCGCCGCCCGTGTCGGGAGGCAGCTACGTGATCAACTCGCCGATGACCTCGGCGAGATCGCCAAGCACCGCCGGCGTGTCGCCGAATCGCCGGTGCGTGACGGTGATGTACCGGCCGGAGGGGTACACCTCGGCCTTGCCGCCGCCCGGAGTATTCACCACCCGGCCGGAAGTCATGGAGGCGCGGCCCCAGATGTGCAGGCCATCGCCCGACGGCGAGACCTCCATCCAGGTGGAGCCGGCACGGTCGACGATCCGCTGAGCCCACGGCGCGAGCACGCCGCCGGACCAGCAGTGGTCGAGGTCGATACACACGATGCCGTCGCCATTCAGCACGAAGCCGGCGCCGATGCCCTCGGTCGAGGCCCGGGCCTGTTCGTAGGTCGACCAGGTCCGCGGGTTCGTCGAGGAAGCGACGCCCCGGCGGTCCGACCGGAGCGGGACCTTCGTGCCGGAGTAGCGCACCCATCGCGGAGCCTCGGCCAGTTCACGAGGCACCGTCGGCCGAGGAGCAGCCGCGGTTCGACGAGCACGTAGAGCGGCAACCCGGCAAGCACCTCCGCAGTACTTGGCATCCACCCGGGCTCGCCTCGGGAGTGCCCCGCCGCATCGATCGCACAGTCGCTCCGCCATGACCCCAGTATAGCGAATAATGCCTGTTCAAGGCGTTACATCGCGGATCTGAATGCGGATCGCTGTGCGCCGATCTGCCGATCCGGGGGTGCCGGGAGTCCGGGCAGTGCGCGCGGGGTCGCCCAGCGGTCGGGTAGCCCGCCCCGTGGGGTGATCCCCCAGACCCGTAGGCACCCCTAGCCGCAGCATTCCTTCGGTCTCCGTCTCCCGGGGGGAGGGGAGTCACCCCCCGGGGGGTCACCTCGGTAGGCCAACACGGTAGGCATACCAGGTTGCCGGTCGCTCCGGTTGGTTGCCTCGCCGGACGGTCACCGACCGCCTGGGTGGCCCTTGCCTGGTGGCGCTCCGACGGCGAGGCGGTGGAGCACGTTGCAGTAGCCCTCGGGGTCGGCCAGGTACTTGGCGAGGTGGCGGACGCACCGGTTGAAGTCACCCGGCGTGCCCCACTTGATCTTGGCGGCGCCCTTGCCCTTGGTCCAGTAGACCTTGAGCTCGGTGCCGCCTCCTGGTGCGCCGTCCACGCTGCCCCCTCAGCTCAGCCCTGGGTGCCGCTCCGCTGGCCTGTGCTCGCTGACTGCCGGTCCCCGTGCTGCCGCGGCTTCGCGCGCTGTCTTGGCCGCGTGGTGGTGGTGGCACAGCAGCCAGAGGTTGGCGTCCGCATGGTCGTCGCCTGGCACCTTGTGGTCCACGTCTGTACCTGGTGCACCGCAGATGCCGTGTGCGCCTGGCCATTGGCACACCTCGCCGTCTCTGCGCTTGATGCGGGGGACGATCTTGCTGGTCCACCCTGCGGGTAGGCGTGCTCGCCTGGTGCTGCCTGCCCATGCCATGGCCTCCTCCTAGAGCGCGTTGCCCTTGGTGATGATGTCCCAGTCGTCGAGGCCGGCGATGGCAACCTCGTACATGGGCTCGACGCCGTACCAGGCTGTGGTGTTGGTGTCGGGCTTGGATGCCGGGGTGCCGTTGAACGCGCTGCCCAGGGCTTGGAGTCCAGCATTGCTGACGGGGGTGGCGAGAGCTCCGACGGTAACGCTGTAGTGCCCGCTGGTGGCTGCGTATGAGGCGATGTACTCGACGCCCACGGTCGCCGTGATGGGGGTGTCCAGGGTGGCGATGTTCCAGCCATCGACGGGGGTGACGACGGCGGTTGCCAGCACGGTGCTGCCCAGCCAGATGCGGGCTGTGGTGGCGGTGTTGGTGGAGTCGCCGCGATACCAGCGGATGCCGGTGATCTGGCCGGCGACGAGGGGCTTGAAGCGGAGGCCGAGTTCGTAGTCCTGGCCGTCGCCCTCGACTGGCGAGACCGGGGTGGTGGGGTAGAACACGCCGTAGGTCCCGCCGGTGAGGGCGGGCGGTGGCTCGACGCCGAGGTTGGTGCGGAGGGCGACGGCGACGACGCCGGTGCTGCGGACGCGGACGATGCGTCCGCGGGTGTAGGTGGCGGCGGGGTCCCAGTCCGGGTTGGTGCCCCAGGCGTCGATGAAGGACAGGCCATCTGCGCCATCCGCACCGGGGGCGCCGGGCGTCCCGGGTACGCCCTGGTCGCCCTTCAGGCTGGCGAGCCATGCGGCTTGTGAGCCGACGAACCCTGCTGCCACGGCCACTTGGTAGGCGGATGCTCCGGGGGCTCCGTCTTGCCCGTCCGTGCCGTCCTGGCCGTCGGCTCCGGGTGCACCCGGAGCGCCGTCGGCACCGTCCTGGCCGGGCGTTCCCGGTGCGCCGGGTGGGCCTTGGGCTCCGGTCTCGCCCTTGGGTCCCGCGCCTCCGTCCGCTCCGGGTGGCCCCGGCAACCCGGTCGCTTCGACGGTGACGATGGTGGTGGGGGTCTCGATGATGATCTCGGTGTCGCTCACCAGGCGACCTCCTCGACCTGGATGCTGCCGTGGACGATGGCGTCGGCGGCGGTGGTGTCGACCTGGTCGAGCCAGAGTGCCCACCGGGCGGTGTAGTCGAGTTGGCCGGTGACGGTGGTGTCCAGGGTGAAGGTAATGCTGCCCGCGGTGTCGTCGACGGTGATGGTGCCGCCGGTGCTGGTGCCGCCGCGGATGAGGCGGGCGACGTCTTCGCCGCGGCTCTCGACGACGATGAGCACGTCGGTGTCGGTGAGTGGGCGGGGTGCGCCGCCGGTGCGGATGCGAATGGTGCGGGTGAGGGCTTCGCCGCGTGCGCATGCGAGGTCTACGCGGGGGACGTTGCCGGAGGTGAGGGTCATGGTGGCCTCCCTCCGGGCGTGCGGGGTGGTCCGGCGCGGGTGGCGTCGGCTGTGGTGCCGCGGGCCGGATTCGAACCGGCGTCCTCCGACTGATGGTGTGCGTCGGCGAGCTGACCGGGCTGCTCTACCGCGGGGTGTTGGTGGGGCCGGAGCAGTGCTCGACGGCCCCACCTACGTCCCGACGCCGCCCGCGTCGGGGTTGTCAGGGATCGCCGCCGTTCCGGAGTTTCACCGGTGCTGGCCAGCGTCGGGCGACTCTTCTCGCCTGCCGACGGCGTCCCCGTCTGTGGGGTGGGTCAGATGGTCCAGGTGGCGGTGTTCTGTGCGAGGCCGAGCCCGGGTGCGAATTCGATCTTGACGATCTTGGCGTCCTTGGGGACGACGTAGGCGATGTAGCCGACGACGTGGTCGCCTGGTCGGACTGCGGCGCCGTCGGGGTACTTGGGGCCGGCGGTGACCTTGCGGATGTAGTCGGCGCTGTATCGCTGGCCCTGGTCGTCGTAGACGCCGGACTGCATGCCCGGGTACTCGGACATGGTCTTCGTGCCGGGTGCGCCGAGTCGCCATTGGACGGCGATGACGCGCTGGGCCGATGTGACGGTGGCGCTGAAGCCGTCGGTGGTGGCCGGGTCGACGACCTTCACGGCGGTGAGTTCGATGCTGTCTTCGCCCCGGGTGATCGTGACGGGTTGCCCTACGGCGACGGGCGCGGGTGGTCCGGTGGGCGTGCTGGCCGCCGCCGGGGCTGGTGCTGCGGGTGCGGTGGCCGCGGGCGGCAGGGTCCCGGGCGGCTGTGCCGCCGGCGGCTTGTCGCTGCTGCTGTCGGTGCATCCGGCGAGTGCGAGCAGCGTGGCCCCCACGGCCAGGGCTGCGGTGGTGCGGTGTCTCATGGTGGTCCCCCCACGGGTTGAGTGCGGGGGACGCTACGCCTGCCGGATGGGCCTGGGTGGCTGAGTTCACAGATCCGTGACGGGGTGTTCGATCACGGAGTGCGCCCCGGTTCCTAGTCCGGGGCGCACCCACGGCCCTTGCGGGTGCCGCGCCCGGTCCAACGCTTGGGTCGGGCCCTAGGAGGCCGTTGCCGCGTCGACCGGGAACTCTGTGGGGTCTGATCGGTCAGCCTTCGTCCCGCTCCTGCATGCGTTGGCGGATGTCGTCGGCTGCGCTCGTGTGCATGCCGAGGGCTTCCCAGGAGTTCAGGTCGCTGCTGCGGTAGTTGATCAGGCAGACGTCGCCGTGCTCGTCCAGGGCTTTGATCGACACGGCGTATCCGAGGGCGATGTGCCCGTCGGGCAGGATGCCGGAGATGCTGTCCTCGCTCATGCCGCCCGCCGCTCTGCTCGCTTGATGCGCTGCCACCCGGCGATGGCGGGGACTGCCCGGTCGGGCGCGCGGAGCCTGGTTGCCAGTTCGGCGGCCTCGAGGTCGGCGGTGCGGTAGATCGGCTTGGGCCGACGCTTGTGGCCGGGCTCGATCGGCCGGGTGCTGTAGAGGACGCGCAGGGGCTTGACGTGGGCGCGTCGCCCGCCCTGGTCGATGTAGCCGCGGGTGCACCACTTGGTGATGCGGCTGCGGTGGACTCCGACGCGGCGGGCGAAGGCGGAGGCGGTGGTGATGTCTTCGAGGGCGGCGATGCCGAGGTCGTCGAGGAGTTCTCGGAGTTCGTCGGCGGTGAGGCCGTCGAGGTTGTCGGGTGTGAGCACGGGTCACCTCCGGACGCGAAGAACCCCCTCGCGGTGGAGGGGGTCCGTGTTCGTAGGCGCACGTGTGGCGCAACTCGATGTTGCCACTTGTGTGATCACCGGGCAAGTCGGCGCGCCCGACTCGGAGATGTGACGCTCCGCAGTTCCCTTCCGCAGGCTGGTCGCGGGAGGTTGCAGCGTTTGTTCCACCCTGGGTGTTACTAACGCTGCACCGGTCCCCGAGTACGGCTTGGTGGGCGTCACGATCAGTTACTCCGCTGGCCGCCACTCCTCGCGATAGTCGGGGTGGTTCTCGTACACGGCGGCCAGGATCTTGACGGTCGTCGCGAGCGCACCTTCGGCGAGGACGTAAGCCTCGTCCCGTGTGGTGTAGCCGCCGTGGCCGTAGCCGCAGACCTTGACGTAGTTCTCGACGATCCGCCGCCGGGCAGCCACGTCGCGGAGGACGCGCAAGGGGTCGTGGCGGGCGATGTGTGGGCCGGTGTCCCAGGGGTGGCTGCCGACTTCGTAGTGGCCGCTGACGGTGTGCCCGGTGTCGTCGATGACTTTGTGGTCGCCGCCCGGTGTCTC